>NZ_AJML01000012.1:0-32937 GCF_000259525.1 Streptococcus sp. SK140
TCTCCTACCGATAACTATTTATTATCACTAGTATACCATAAATTCATTTTTAGTAGTTTGATTTGTATAATGATTTTTTAGTCTTGAATTTTCGCATTAAGTGCACATTTTCTCTTGTGAACTTAGATAAGGATATTTAATTTATAAAAGGAAATTTTATAGTATAGTTGTGATTTTTATATTTTCAGTTTAAGCAAAATAGCGGTGGTATGCTATATGTTTTTCTTTGTTAATGGTATAATGTAATATATAGAGAGATAGTTATTTATCGAGGTTAGAATTTGGCAAATAATAGACAAATTGAGACATTAGGTGTTTCATATCTGACAACATTCATAAATAGACATAGTTTACTTCAGACTTATTTTGATAGTAATGATAAAACTCCAGTCTGGGATGGTGAGATTCATGTTCTTAAAACTTCTAGTGAGAAAAGAAGTGAAATATTTGGTAAAGTGCCTGTTCAAATTAAAGCTACAAGGCAACAGAAGAATAAATTGAAATCCTTCTCGTTGGACATAAGTGATTTAGAATTATATTCAAAAAATGGTGGTGTAGTTTTATTCGTAGTTTGGTTAAGCGAGGATGGTGATTTAAGAAATATCTACTATAATCATTACCTCCTCTTTCTATAAAGAAGCTAATTAAAAAAAGTAATTTTAAAAATAAAACAACAAGCAATAAGAAACTTTCTGTACAGATTCATGAATTAGACGAACAAAAACTGTACCCTATGCTAGTCGATTTTATAACAAATAGTCGTAAGCAATATAGCTTCATAAATGTTGATGGTATTTCAGTTGAAGATATCTCTGATGATAGTAACCTTAAATTCTATTATTATGGTCAAGAAAAAGGAGAGATCTTTAACTATCAGGAAGAGAATGATCTCTTCATTTATTATAAAGATCCTTTAACTGGTATTGAAGTACCACTTGAAAATACAATAAAGGTTGTCGAAACTTACGAGGAAACAGATCTAATTATTACAATCGGGAATACTATTTTTCAAAATGTAAAAAGGCATAGATTCCCTGATGGGAGTGTACAACTCCATTTTGGTGAAGGTTTTAAAATGTCATTTGATGTTAAGAAGAAACAATTCACATTTAACTACACAAGACCTAATATGTTATCAAAAGCCATAAAGTGCACTCAGGCACTTCAAGAACTAGGAAAATTCGGATATTACAAGCTCAATGGTAATACAATAGAACTAGATGAACAGTCAATATTGGATATTACTTCACGTGATTTAGAGACTGAGATAAAGGAATTGGTACAGATTTCAAACTTCATGGAAAATATGGGGATACAAAAAGAGGTTGATCTAACTTACTTTGATAAACAATCTCTAAGAAATCTAAATATTCTCAATTTAGGCCTTATTCTAAAGAAGAAAGTTGCCTTAAATTATAATGAATCAAAATTACTTCACCTAAGAATTGCTAATATCCACATTATTACCTTATATGACTTTGAGACAGATAATATTGGAACTATGATAGACATTTTTACTGAAATTCCTTGGTGTAGGAGAGGTGAAGGTGAAGATTCGTCCTACATTTCAATCTTTGAAGTTTTAGAACCAAATGACTGGTTAAAAATAGATAATTGTGATTTTGATTCGGTTATTGCCTCTTACCAAATATTAGTTGATAATCAATTGAAATATGAAGGAACTAACAACACTATTATAAAAATAGTTGTGGCTGCTGATAAGGCAGAAGATGTTTCTAGAAGTGAGTTATTGCTTAATTGGGCACAATGTCTTTCTGACTGGAACTTAAAATACTCCAAAAATTGTGAGATGGCTATAATAAATGACCTTCAAATAAAATCTAGAGTTCGTAAATTAAACAGCAAAGAAATGGAGATTCTGAGCAACATTTTAGTAAATAGTAATGATAACTATGAACTTTGTTTTGGTTCATCAGTTTTATTAAAATCAAAACCACAAGCTGACTTGTTTTGGAATAAACTGGATAATGAGACGAAAGAAAGATATATAGATTTTCCTATTTATGCTTTGTATTTGAAATTATTGTAAAATTAAAGAAGATTAGAAGGAAATAACATATGGACATAAAGAAAGTAATGTATTATAATTCAGTACCACAATTTTTGAAACCTAAACTAAATTATTTTGCAAGAGATTTCCTTAATGATTATTTTGATCAGGTAGAAGATATAGAAGCAGGTTCTAATTTTGAAGTTGAAGTGGAGTATGAAGGTGATTTAGAAGTTTATTTTGTTAAGTTTATCTTTAGTAAAAAAGGTGGAGGAGTGTTTAGTGGTAATTCTGAAAATGAATTAGATATTTATTGCAATTATGAACTCAGCGCAACTGTAATTTTGGAATAAAAAAGGAATTAAAAATAAAAGGTAATATCAAAATAAAAAAGATATACATCACTAAGAAGAAAAACTGTGATCAAAATTAATATAGATTAAAGTAGATTCTGGAATGGTCTATTTTATATATATTAAATAAATTTGAAGTGTATTTTCCTGATAGATACAATAGTATACAAGACCAATGAGAAGATACCGTAATTTTATCGGTTGATATATTGAAAAGATTAGGATAGTATGCTATAATCACATTAGGAGGATAAAAATAATGAAGAAAAATTTTTATAAAAAATTGGGTATTTCAATTATTGCGAGTACTTTATTGGCTAGCCAGTTGTCGACAGTATCTGCTTTGACTGTTATTACTAATACAGGTGAAGAATATGAGGTAAGTGAAACTTTACAAGAAAGTCCAGAACCAAGTAGTTATTCACTTCCAGATATTTCACCGACTTACGGTCAATTTTTTACAAGTCAGCCGGAAGCAATTATTGGGAGTAACGACTTAGTTTCGATTGAGAATACTTTACAATATCCTTATTCTACATCAGTCTATGTAGAGTCTGTATTTCATGGTGTAGAAGATGGTAAAAACAAAACTTATAGGGGGAGTGCTAATTTTATAAAGGACAATATTCTTATTACTGCAGCTCATAATATCTATAAACATGAGTTTGGAAAAGATGCTGAAGAATTATATGTTACTCCTGCTGCTACACCCAATAAAGCTCCATTTGGTACAGTAAAAGTAAAGAAATATTACTATCTAAAAAATTATGTGTCAGACAATCCAGGTAGGCATTCAAAGAATGATTTAGCGTTATTAGTTTTAGAAGAGCCTATTGGGACTAAAACAGGGACACTTGGTCTCTCATCTTTATCCACAAATCTTTCTGGTTTGAATGTAACTGTTACAGGTTATTCAGCGCTTTCTGAAGCTGTACAGATGTATACAGATACTAGAAATGTAATACGTGATACAGGGGACTTTTTATATTATAATGTAGATACATATGGTGGTGCTAGTGGTGCTGCTGTCTATGATGCTTCACATCGTGTCGTAGGTGTACACATAGGAACTGAATCAAGAGGATCAGATATTGTTAATTTGGCAGTAAAATTAAATGAACAAAACCTATCCTTTATTTATTCCATCCTTGAGGGACATTCTATTGATGGTTGGAAATTGATTAGTGGTACGTGGTATTACTATAAGAATAGTACGAAACAAACAGGTTGGCAGAAAATAAATGATACTTGGTACTATCTAGATGCTTCAGGTAAGATGCTTACAGATTGGCAAAAAGTAAACGGAAAATGGTATTACCTTGAATCCTCTGGTTCGATGGTAACAGGTTGGAAATATGTACGAGGCAGATGGTATTACTTAGATAATAAAAATGGTGATATGAAGACTGGTTGGTATAAAGATGGTTCAACATGGTACTATCTAGATCCTACTAATGGAGACATGAAAACAGGTTGGATAAAAGTAGGAGGAAACTGGTATTATCTCAATTCAAGTGGATCAATGGTTACAGGTAGCCAAACTATCGATGGTAAAGTTTATAATTTCGCTTCATCTGGTGAGTTGATTTAATATTGGAGGTATATATAAATGAAACTTTTGAAAAAAACTATGCAAGTTGGACTAACAGCAATTTTCTTTGGTTTGCTAGCTACCAATACAGTATTTGCAGATGATTCTGAAGGATGGCAGTTTGTCCAAGAAAACGGAAGAACTTACTACAAAAAGGGTGATCTTAAAGAAACCTACTGGCGAGTGATTGATGGTAAGTACTATTATTTTGATTCTCTATCTGGAGAGATGGTTGTCGGCTGGCAATATATCCCGTTTCCATCTAAAGGTAGTACAATTGGTCCTTACCCAAATGGTATCAGATTAGAAGGTTTTCCAAAGTCAGAGTGGTACTACTTCGATCAGAATGGAGTGCTACAAGAGTTTGTTGGTTGGAAAGCATTAGAGATTAAAACTAAAGACAGTGTTGGAAGAAAGTACGGGGAAAAACGTGAAGACAAAGAAGAGAAGCGTTATTACACGAACTATTACTTTAATCAGAATCATTCTTTAGAGACAGGTTGGCTTTATGATCAGTCTAATTGGTATTATCTAGCTAAAACTGAAATTAATGGAGAAAACTTTATTGGTGGTGAAAGACGTGCAGGTTGGATAAATGATGGTTCAGCTTGGTACTACCTCGATCCAACAACTGCTGCAATGCAAACAGGATGGCAATATCTAGGTAATAACTGGTACTATCTCCGTTCATCAGGTGCTATGGCAACAGGTTGGGTGAAAGATGGTTCAACTTGGTATTATCTAGATGCTCAAAATGGTGATATGAAGACAGGTTGGGCTTATGTTGGCAACAGTTGGTACTACCTTCGTTCATCAGGTGCAATGTCTACTGGTTGGATGAAAGATGGTTCAACTTGGTACTACCTAAATGCAAGTAATGGAGATATGAAGACAGGCTGGTTCCAAGTAAATGGTAAATGGTACTATGCCTATGATTCAGGTGCTTTAGCTGTTAATACCACAGTGGGTGGTTATTACGTAAACTATAACGGTGAATGGGTTAAGTAATGAAGGCTAATGTTAAACTGTAGTTGATACTTAACATAGTAAAAGAGAGAATCAGAGTGTGATTCTCTCTTTTGTAATTTAAAATGATTTTAAGAAAGTTTTTATATGTGTTTGAAAAATTGTATAATCTATGTGATGGATTAAATTTCTACAAATTTTATAGAGTCAAAAAATAACACTATCATCAGATAATGTTATTTTTTTTGTTATCATTATAAAATTGTCTAGCTATTTCTTTAACATAGTTTTCATATTTTGCTGGAATTTCTGCATTTGAAATATAGTTTTGATAATTAAAACTTTCATCAATTGGGTATTCACTATTTACTAGACTCATAAAATCAAGGATTCTTCTCTTTTCAGTATCAGAATCTTAATTTTTTTAAGAGAGCTGAAGATAGGGGATCATAATCTTGTATACTGATTCAAAATATGTTGTTGGAACATCAAGTGTTCTTGCAAGAGCAGAATGAGTTTTTTGATCTGGAACGGATTTACTACTTTACCACTTGTTGTACGAAGCTCTATTGATTTTTAATAGATTAGATAGCTCAGATTAGGAATAGTGTTTATCTATTTTGTGTTCTTTAAGACGAATACTAGAAAATATAAGCTAAAACTCCTGTTGCTTTATTATGCAACAATTATGTCAAAATCTTTTTAAGATGCAAGAATAAAGCAATATTCATCTTATCTGTAATTACAATTTTGAAAAATTAACACTATTTATGTGATATAATATTAATAAATAACTATTCAAACTAATATGCGAGGTTTAGGTAGTCTGTATGATATCAAGAATAATATTACAAAACTTTAAACGTTATAAGAATGTTGATTTTACTTGTAACTCAGAAGTTAACATTTTCGTTGGAGAGAATGGTGCAGGAAAGTCAACGCTATTGTATGCTGTTGGATTAGTGCTGAGTGGTAGTCACAGTCAAATTGAAAGAAGTAGTTTGTCTAGTATTATTAACCAAGAAGCGATTTTAGAATTTATGAGCACAAGGGATATCAATCAGATCCCTGAGATCTTTGTTGAAATTTATTTTGATGAATTAAGTACTGAAATTTCCTCTAATTTCAATATAGAAGGGAAACATAACTCTCAAAAAATTAAAGCTTTTGGACTTTCATTAAAAATAATTCCTAATCAAGATTATATAGCTGAAATTACTTCTGTCTTAAATGATAGTAACTGGACAGTCTTTCCATTTGAGTTCTATAGAGTTGAATTTTTGACATTTTCAGGAAAAACCTATTCCTCTTACAATAAACCATATAAGTTTCTACATTCAATAATAAATACGAGTCTTATTGATACACAACAAGAAATTCAAAAACGTATTCATGAGGTATATTTGGATAATATATCAGCTGAGAATAGAGCAAAAGTTAATCATCAATACAGGATAAATTCATTTAATTTTTTAAAGACTTTAAGGAAGGATGAACTGTTGAAGGAGAATGCTTCAGAATTTCAACTTCATTTTGACGAATCAGAAAATTCATTTAGAAATTCAGTATCAGCTGTAAAAAATGGTGTAGATATAAAAAATTTAGGGCAAGGAGAAAAGGTATTATTAGGTGTTGAAAATGCATACAGTCATCTCAAGGAAACGGTTAAAATACTACTTATTGAGGAACCTGAGAATCATTTGAGCTTCCAAAACCTCCAGAAATTGGTTAGAATGCTAAGTTCAAATACAGGTGTTCAAGTTTTTATTGGAACTCATTCAAATATGATTGCTTCAAGATTGGGTGTAGACAATCTTCTTTTTTTAGATAATGGTCAGATATCTAAACTTAAAGGTTTGAAAAAAGATACTGTAAGATTTTTCAAAAAATCTACTAATCAAAATTTATTGAACTTCTCTCTAGGTAAGAAGATAATTCTTGTTGAGGGAAATGCTGAGTATATTTTAGTAGAGAAGTTTTTCGAAATACTCCACTCCAAAAAGCCTGAAGAATTTAATGTATCAATTATTTCTGTAGATGGATTAAGTTTTGAGAGGTATTTAGAAATTGCAACTAACTTTACTGATAAAAAAGTAGTAGTTATCACGGATAATGATGGTGATTACGAAAGTAAAGTACAGTCAAAATATAGTTCTTATCAACAATTCCAGAATATAAAAGTTTCTTCTGATTTAGATAATGATAATCGAACATTTGAGATATGCATTTATAATTGTAACTCGGATTTATTAGAGTCTTCAGGACTAACCAAATCTAATGATTTATTAGAATACATGCTCAGGGAAAAGGCTGAATTTGCACTGAGATTACTAGAACAAATGGAAACTGATAATATAAGGGAAAAATTTATTATACCCAATTATATTAAAGAGGCGATTGAATGGATAATAAAAGATTGATTCATGCTGTTGCTGGAAGTGGCAAAACAACTAAAATAATTGAAAGTATTGATCCTCAAAAAAGAAATCTTATCCTTACGTATACAGAGATGAACCAGAATACAATCAGAGCAAAGTTGATTGAAAAATTTGGCTACATTCCTGAGTCTACTTTTATTTTTGGTGTTTTTGAGTTTCTATATAGTTTTTGCTTAGTGCCATATTTAGGGAAACGACCAAAAGGAATAAATTTTGATTATAAAACTCAAGGAAAATTTGATAAGACTGCTATAGATAATACTGGAAGAATTGTTCAGAATCAACTTTCTAAATCTCTATTAAGGGGTTCATTAATCTATAAGAGGAAAGAAATTAGATTTGATAATTCATATTTGGATAGAATTGATAAATTTTTTGATTGTATTTATGTAGATGAGTGTCAGGATTTTGAGTCAGATGATTTTGATTGGCTTTTAAGTTTAAGTAATCTTAATGCAGAAGTATTTTTATTTGGAGATTTTTATCAAAAAACCTTTAGTACTTCAAGGAGAGGTAATAAAGGAAAAGGGATCCATTCGAATTTTGAGAATTGGTTAAAAGTTATTTCTGATTCAGGATATGAAATTGATTTATCGAGTTTGTCAAAAAGTTATCGTTGTCCCAAAATAGTTTGTGACTTTATTGTTGATAATTTAGCTATTGAAATTTTATCACAGCGAGAAGAAAAGCTTTCTTCCCAAATTACTCTTATCGATTCACAGAAAAAAATAGAATCAATAATGACAGATGACAATATCATGAAACTTTTTTATCAAAAATCTTATGATTATGAATGCAAGAGTCAGAATTGGGGGGATAGTAAAGGTTCTGAATATGACAATGTTTGTGTAGTACTAAATCCAACATCATACAAATTATTCGCAGCTGATCGCTTGAATGAACTTCCTTCACAAACCAAAAGTAAATTTTATGTTGCGTGTACTCGTACGAGAGGGAATCTCTATTTTGTAAATCAAAAAGATATCATAGATTATAAGAAGATAAAGTAAAAGAAATATTATGACAGAACAGTTTTTAAACATACCATTTGTAAGTTATTTTTTAACTACAAATAATCATGATAATCCAAATTTTATTGAGAGAGACACATTCTCCTATCGTTTTAATAGGAACATTGTGACTCATACTCAATCAAGGTATTTAGTTGCTCATATACCTAAAAGTTTTGAAGAGTTAGTTCTTCCTTGGCCTCTATCCTCATTTGTTGAAGAACCAAATTATATTACGGAATACATAAACATAGAGCTGTTAATTAAGAATACAGAGGGTATTATAGATTTAATTAAACAAACTCCTTTAGGCTGCGTTTTCATTCCTGAAGAATTAAAAGATCATCCTATTATTGAACAAATACAAGAAACAACACTACCTGTGATTTTTTTAACAGATGGAGTAGAGATTCCTTTCAGCAAACTACAATTGATTGTTGAAAAAAATAGCATTAATGCTAGTCAGATATTAGATAATAAAGTTACAATCTCTGATAAAACAAAAATTGAGCCGATTAGCATACCTCAAAAGCGCTTTTTGCGACCTTTAGAGATTGCAATCAATCGTAATAGAGGTTTGTACCTATCTATATTTGAAAATGGGCAGGAACCAAAACCATTTGATAACCTAACAACAGAAGAAAAACTAGTGGCAGAGGAACAAGCGATAAGTGATTTGAAATATTATTTAAAGCTCCTAATTGCAGAAAAGTATATCATATATCTTGCAAAACATGAAAAAGGAATTGATTCTTTGATTGAAATTATAAGGAAATGGGATGATTCAATAGATACTGCAGATTTAGACTTTGATATTCTTGAAAAATATTTTTTGAATCTATCGGATTATTTTTTTAAGAGATTTGATGAAATATCTTATCGAACAGATATGGTTTTTGTTTTGCCGATGGTAAATAAAACAAGTGTTGATTTGGTAAATAGAGAGTTTCAGTTACGACTGTCTAAATCAGTTCTTCGGCAGATATATGATTTTTCAGGATATTATGGAATAGGGGACAGCAAAGATATTGAAAAGATGCTATCAATAATTTCTGATAGAGTTCTAGAAAATTTAATCTTAGACTCTTTATCTCTTAATTTTACTTTGGATACAAAATCTCCGTATGTGCGTTTGCCTAACTTACCTTCTAAAGATATTACTTTGTGGTATTCGCATATGTTTAAAAATATAATGAAGAATTCCAATTTATCAGAAATTGAAAAATTCAATAATAATTTCCATAAAATATCTGAGAAGTTAAAGTTATCATTAGATGATGGCTTTATCGATATAATTGTTAAACATGGGAAGCATATAAAATTCATTACAGATGCACCAATTGAATGGGTTAAATATAAAGATACTCCTCTAGGCTTAATAAAATCAATCAGCAGATTGCCAATTATTCCTGGTAATATGCTATTAAACTCTGCAAAACATAATTTAATAACAAAAATTCCAAAAGCTAATGCATCATTTTTAGTAATTAATAGTCTTAATGTATCTGACGGACTATATAATATTGGGAAAAAATTAGGGGAATTATTGAAAGAATATTTTCCTAACTATTGTGTTAATTACTATGAAGTTAGAAATAAAACTGACTTTATTCGTACGATGAATGAAAATCCTTCAACTTTTTTTATTTACTATGGGCACGGTAGTATGCCTGAAATGAGTAGAAATCAACCATATCAGATTGGTAAGCTTCATATTGGTGATGATGAAATTGATATGATTGAGTTATCAAATACTTTAGAAGTTGTACCTGTTATCACAATGTTGGGGGCATGTCAGACACAGGTGTTGGATTCTCATTATTTAAATATTGGAAATATGTTTCTCGGGTTAGGAAGTCAATCAGTATTAGCAACATATTTCCCGGTTGATGGTTTATATACATTTAGTTTAATAGAGTCTATTTTTAGACATCTAAAAAATTTTTTGGCCGATCAATCGCCTGATTATATAAAGAACTGGTCTGATATTATTTTACAAGCTCGACGAACACATTATATCATTGAACCAGTTAATACAATTATTGAATATTTAGATAAAAAGGGTGTTAAATGTCACATTGATCCTATTGTTCTTGGGGAATTTGTGATGAAATACTGTATTGAATGTAGTTTAAAAAATAATACTGAATATCTGTCGATAATGGAACAAAGTGTCATATATAGAAATAAAGCTTACCAAGAATTTTTTAAAAATTTTCCAGAATCAATAAGAATTTTAGTTGATTATATTTTTAAACATAATTATGTTTTTCCTGAGAGTTTATTATTTACTTCACTAGGTTCACCAGAAAAAATCAAATTTGTATAGAGTTTTAAGGTAGAATCAGAGTGTGATTCTACCTTTTGTAATTACAAATAAATTCAACTACGTTTTTATATGTGTTTGAAAAATTGTATAATCTATGTGATGGATTAAATTTCTACAAATTTTATAGAGTCAAAAAATAACACTATCATCAGATAATGTTATTTTTTTTGTTATCATTATAAAATTGTCTAGCTATTTCTTTAACATAGTTTTCATATTTTGCTGGAATTTCTGCATTCGAAATATAGTTTTGATAATTAAAACTTTCATCAATTGGGTATTCACTATTTACTAGACTCATAAAATCAAGGATTCTTCTTTTTTCAGTTTCAGATTCAATATGATTTTTAAAAGTATCGATCTGAGATAAAGAATTGTTACAATCATCATTAATGAGATGGTGTTTTTCGTGAAGAAGTATATTTATTTTTTCAATATCTGTTGTATCGGAACTAAGGAAAATAAAGTGTTTGTTATTTGCAAGTACATATCTCCCCTTACAGGATAAGTTGTCAAGAATGACAACTTGGCAGTTTAATTGCTCAATCTCTTTTATAACTTTATTTAGATTCATACTTATTTTTTATTTGCGAAGTAATCTTTCAGATAATTTTTGATGATTTCTCGGTCATCATCTGTGATAGGAGTACCATCGAAAGCGACTGAATTATCAATAGCAGTATCTAAATCAATATCCGAATCAGGTTCAGGAAAATCAGTTTTCCCTAAAAGGTAGTCAGTTGAAACGTTGAAAAAATCTGCAAGTTTCTGAAGATTTTCTGCTGATGGTTTTCTTAGCCCTTTCTCCCACTGGGCATAACTTTGAGGTGAAGTTTGGAAGTGGTTTGCAACCTCTTTTTGAGTGAGTTTATTGTTCAGTCGAACTGCTTTTAATCTATCTTTAAATTCCATAATAAGTACCGTAATAAGAAATAATAAAATTATTTTACAAAAGTCTTGACAAAGTAATCATTTGATTATATAATAGTCGATGTAATCAAATGATTACATTTTTCTGTGATGATTGACCTTTGAAAATTTAATAAAAAAACGTGTCAGGCAATGATTTACACTGACCAAACACGAATAATTGATGTTGCAACTTTATTATAAGTGATTTATGGTTAAAAGTCAAGTCTGTTAGTAGTTCTAGTTTTTATATCTACTAAGCTTTTATTAAGATCACGTTGGGTATTTCGTCCTTTCGCCTTAGTAGATAAGTAAAGGGAACTGACGGCTGAAAACAGTCAATGATACTTCGTAGAAGGTAGCTAGAGAGAGATAGTGAAGTCTATATGTCGTATGGTCGGTATGTGAGAGTTGAGTAATTAACTTTTGCTAATGCCTTTAGGTAAGAAAGAGGGGATATTGAGTTATTCTTAAATTCGTGACTTTGGCGAAGGTAGTAGGCTTAGAAGCTGAAAATATGCGAAGATATGAGCATATAAATAACCAGGAATCAGTAAAGACTTTGGATAAAAGTCTTTAAAGATTAGAAAATTAGCAATAAGTGTTATTGTTAGTTTTCACAAGAGAATTATACTTGTATTCTTTTATGTGAATTAACAATAGGAAATGAGGTGATAACGAGTTATTCAAAATTTATGTGCAAGATTATACAGTTTTGAACAATTAATGAATAGATATTTCAAACTATAGCATACAAAAATGAATTATTATTTTTAAAGTCAGTTGGGGAACTGGCTTTTTTATTTGTAGAAAAGGAGAAAAAATGATTGTAGTAGCTAAGCGATCTCGTTCCCCTTCTTGAAAGTGACGAGATTAAAAAATAAAAATATCAATAAAAGGAGAATTAATAATAAATGTTGAAAAATCAAGAATTTAAGGCTTACGGTTCTATTCGTAAGATGAAATCTGGTGGTGCTTGTGGAGTTATCCTTGCACTTGCAATGTTGGGAATGGCTTTCTCTTCAACTGTAACTGCTGATGAGGTAAATGTGAATACCCCTGTAGCTGTAGAAAAGAAAGCAGAATTTGGAGTTGTAATTTCTCATGAATCGCTTGATAAAGCTATGACTGAAGCTAAAGAAGCTGGGGTAAATGTTGAAATTGATGATGTTCAGGATGAAGGAGTTGCAACAAGCGAAACAGTCGTAAGTAAGCAGAAAGAAATTGAAGCTGAATATGCAAAACATGAATCAGAAGTCAAACAGAAAACGGACGAATATAAGAAAGCTAAAACAAATAACGAAGCTGAACGTCGAGCAGTTTTAGCTGAAAACGAGAGTATCGAACGTGATAATGCAAAGAAAAAAGATGACTACAAAGAAAGCCTGAAAGCTCAAGAAGATTATAATAAGAAGGTTGACAAGGAAAATACGGAACTAAAAGAGCAGTATGACAAGAAGCTAGAAAACTACAATAAGGAACTGGATGCTTACAACAAGCAAAAAGAAGAACTCGCTAAGAAAGGATTGAAGGCTGAAAATACTCATATTAAAGTTTATGGCAATTATGATGAAAGCAAACGTGGCAGTGTGGGTTATTACAGAAGCCTAACTGTTTCATTTGAAGGAGTAGAAGGTTTAACTGCTGTTAAAGATTATATTGGACTACATTCAGACACAACTATTAGTGGAAGCCGTACAGACTTGCTCTCAAAAAATGATGATGTTTTTGCTGAAATTGTGAATCCAAAAACAGGTGATTCATTCACGCTCCATAATGTTGCTGAAAGTAAAGAAGGTCAGAAAATATCTGCTCGATTTACTTTCAATAGTGCGGAAGCTGAGTGGGTTAAGGATGGCAAGCCATTAAGTGCTACAAAGATCTTTATTAGAAAAGACAATGGTAGTGGTTCAATCAATTTCTTGTTTGGGAATCTAGTTCAATTTGACACAAAAATTGACTTTTTTGATGAAAAGACAGGAAAAGAAGTTGGGATGGCTATCGCTGCTACTTTTAATGATATTGATTATGGACAAGAATTACGCTTTACCTATCAAGATGGTTCAGAAGGAATTGTTTTAAATCCAAATGGTTCAGAAGTTAAGAAAGTAAACCGTGATAATAAGGAATATTATAAAGGCGAATATAAAACCCCATGGACTCATGATGTCCCTGAATTGGGAGTAAAAGCAGGTGATCTTGGATATGCTAACGTAGGGGATGAATCAGATATTCCTCTAGGTTCGCTTCTTTCTGTTGGATATGGTTCTAAGTTGAATTTTGCTTATCACAATGGAGTAGGTGTTCATGGTGAAGAAGAAATTGAATCCAAACGAGCCGAAGTTAAAAGACAGCTTGGTTCGGCAGGAAGTAATCTGAAAGATGAAGATATTTTCTATCAAGATGGGTGGGCTGTTGGTATCTTTGGTAAGGCAAGTTCAACAGTGCCTGTGACTATCCTTTCTAAGCCACCAGTTGAACCTGAGTGGAAGAAAAAGGATACTAAAGAAATAAAGCTTGTTTTGAGAAAACCAAAAGATTTACCGAATAAACCTGATGCCCCAACTGTAAAAATTAAATATAGACGCTTACGTGTAAACCCTTCAACTCCAAAACCTGTGAAGGCTATTACTGATAACTTTGGAAACAATATTGATAGCGCAAATACATTTGATAAAAAAGTGAAATTCAGTTTGACAACGGATTACAAACCATATTCAACATTTACTGCTGATTCTAAAACTCATGGTAAGACTTGGGCAATGGTAGATGATGTACAAGATGGTGCTTACATGGTAGATGATAATAAAATCACAATGAAGGATTCTACTGGTAAAGATGTTAAGGATCTTTTTAATATGTATCATGTTCTTTCCGAAAAAGAACGTACACATGAAATTCAAAACATTTTGAAAGAGGCAGGCTTGAATCCAAAAGGTGAGTTCTATATGTTTGTAGCGAAAGACTCGGCTTCATTCTATAAGAATTATGTAAGACAGGCTAAGAATATCACGATTGATCTTCCTGCTCATTTGTTGGTAGAAAAAGGTCAAATTGTGAAGAACGATTTCCACCAAATTGACTTTGGAAATGGCTTTGTTTCTAACTTGGTAACTGTTCAAGTTCCTAACTTGAAACCTGAAAAACACGCTTTGGATCACAAAGATAATTCTAAAGTTCGGGACGGTCAAGAAATTCAAATTGGGGAATATCTACGCTATCTTTTGGACGGTGTAACTGTTCCAGCAAAACATGATACTCTTTATCAGTATGATGGCATTGATAAGTTAGATGTTAGACATGATCGTTATACTGGCAATTGGTCAGGAATCATTCGTGGTTCAGAATACCTTGCTGAAAAAGACTTAGTTCTTCCTTATGATGTCGTCTTGGCTGACGGTAAAGTGGTTAAGGCAGGAGATCAGATCGTGAAAGGTTCTGCTTATGCTTTTAAATTTGAATTTGATCAAAGTACAAACTCTGACTTTATCAAGAAGATTGTTAAAGTAACATGGAATGAACAAGACGGTAAGTGGGCTTACACTATTGATAAAGAGTTCCTAAACTCTCTAGGAGTACAAGGTACGTTCGATGCTGATTTCTATATCGAAGTTGAGCGTATCGCAAGTGGGAAAGTTGAAAATACATTTGTCAATATTGTCAACGGTCAAGAGATGGAAGCTAAAGTAGTGACTCATACTCCTGAAGTTCCTAATTCTCCTGAATTACCTAGACTACCTAAGCCAGTTAAACCGACTGAGCCGTCTAACCCAGTTACACCATCCCAGTCAGTTGAATCAGTTAAACAAGAGCAATCTGTAGAATTGAAAGAGTTGCCAAATACAGGTACAGATTCAAGTTCTCTTGGATTGATAGGTGCTAGTATTTTATCTGTGCTTGGTTTAGCTGGTCTTAAACGTAAAAAAAATTAGTGAAAATTGTGTTGTTGGGCGATAATAGAACAGGATTATCGTCCTTTTTGTTTTGTTTAAAAATGTAAATAGAAAAGGAAAATAAGAAATGAACATTGAAAACTTTAAATTCAATCCTGAAGCGATTGGGAAGGCTAACTATGTACGCTCTGAAAAAGCACCAGCTATTATTGAAGGTAAACCTTTTGAGGGTACACGACATATTGTGATGAATGGGAAGCACGGTATGTTCTCAATTATCACTCCAAAAGATATGGCTACATATCAAGTAAATGAGGAAGTTGAACCTATTGATCCAATTTTCCTAGAAGATTATGTTGAAGGACCGAATTTCTCTGCTTCAACAAATGTATTGGCTAAAGGACTTAAACGTGTAGGAGGTAATAAATAATGGCTAAAAATGGACTAGAACTTGGAAAGCGTGTAGAAATTTTTTCAAAAAAATATCGTATTTTGAATGACTTATTGTTAAATCCGAAAGAAGTTTTAGGGAATTGTAAATTTATTAAGAATGAAGGGGCACAGTTTGTAAATATTGATCTCGAAACAGGAGAAGGTGATTATGATGGTGTTGAAGTTTTAGTATATTCAGAAGGACAAGAAGACACTGTATTCTTAAAAGTAACTGAACAATCAGAAGAAGAAATTGATGCTTTGAATCTTGGATATCAAGAAACTATTGATTTTGATACGTTGTTGATCGCATATCATGGTATGCGTAAGGCTGATCGAAATCAAGTTGAGCCTAATAAGCACCGATTCGTATTTGTAGTTGATAAGCTAAAAAAAACTGCTGCCAAACCTAAACAGGATCAAAAGCAAGAACAGAAACAAGAACATAAAGGATAATTGCTAAAGGAGAAAAGATATGGGTTTATTTCCTGCATATAGGGGAATTAAGATTAAGCCTTACATGGTGAATCTTAGATACTTTATCTTTTCTTTTTTCTTTTTTATATTTAGTCCTGTACTTGGATTCTATGTGTATCAGAATTTTGAAAAAATCAAGAGTTTGGATATATCATCAATTGTTATCTCTGTGATCCTGTTGATTGTATTTGTTGTTTTAAGTATCTATTTAACATGGTTTTCACAAGAAAGAATATTCCTATTTCAAAAGTTGGAAAGACTATCTAAACTGGCTTTCTTTTTGAAAGAAAATGGATATTCTTATACAAAGAAGGTTAAAAGAGATTCAGGTACAGTTGATAAGATTGTGTTTCCTACAGTCTATTTGAAACAGAATCGTTATGATTTAGATGTAGCCTTTAAAATGGCTGGAAATAAGTTTCAGGAAAAGTTTAAAAAGATTGCTAGTGAACTTGAAACAACCTTTTTCATGGACTTTATGGAAGTTCAGGACGATATTAAGTTTAAGACTTATAAACTTGCCTATTCTGCTTTTTTGAATCGGATCAAGGTGACTGATGTTAACTATTCGGATAAGGGTATTCAATTGATGAAGAATCTTTATTGGAATCCTGTTGATGATCCTCATTTATTGGTTGTTGGTGGTACTGGTGGTGGTAAAACAGTATTATTGAGAACATTGATTCGTGCAATGGCTAAAGTTGGTGTAGTGGATATAGGTGATCCAAAACAAGCTGACTTTGTGACTATGGCAGAACAAAGAGCTTTTGAAAGTCGTATTTTTTATGAAGCAGAAGATATAGTTTCTATGGTTGAAAGAGCAGTAGAAATTATGTTTGCTCGTTATTCTTATATGCGCAAGGAACGTGCAGAACATGGTGATAAGGATTTGAAGAAGTTCTATGAGTATGGCTTAGAGCCTTATTTCTTAGTTTGTGATGAATATAATGCCTTGTGTGCCATGCTTGATTTTCAAACAAGACAGCGTTTAGATAATGCTATGGGGCAATTCTTACTTTTAGGAAGGCAAGCTGGTTGTTTTGGATTAATAGCGATGCAGAAACCTTCGAGAGAAGACTTAGGCTCTAAACTACAAGCGAATATTAACTTCCGTATTTCTGTTGGTCGATTGGACGAGGTAGGTTATGACCTAGCCTTTGGGGAAGTCAATAGGAACAAAGAATTTAAGTATGTTAAATATATTGCTGGTAAGCGTGTTTATGGTCGTGGTTATGCTTGTGTTTATGGAGAAGTAGCAAGAGAATTTTATTCACCATTACTTGAAAGAAAATTATCATTTTATGATGAATATGAAAAGATAGATAGACGAGAAAATCCTTTCAATCCTTTAGAGAATCCTAGTGTTGGATTATCTGAAGAAGAAAAACAAGTATTACAGGAAGAAATGCAAGCTAAAGAAGAATTGCAAAAAGGGCAAGTTAAAAAAGCTAATTCTGAAATGGTGCAAGAGTTGATGGCTAGTAAGAAAGAAATAAAGAAAGATGAAAAGGATCTTGCTAAAGCAAGTGATGTATCTATGGATATTGGAGTTAGTTTCTCCTCTGTTCAAAATTTACTGAAGAAGTTAGAAGAACTAGGAAAAATTACGATTATGAGGGAAGATGGAATAATTGTGATGAATCAGGCTCAGGTTCTTTTGGTTAGAGATTTGTTTGAGTTGAAAAAGACAAGAACTCAAAAATGGTCTGATATTTTGGAAGATTTTCCATTTGATGAATACGAACTATGAGAAGAGGGGAGATCCCCCTTTTCTTTGTTTATATGTAGTTGGTGTAGTCCAGCTCTCTAGTAGCTAGTAGCAGAAGCGAGGAAGCGAAGCAACGAGCGCCTGCGCTCACTAGCGCTCACTAGAGGGCTGGACTATACTAATTAACCCACCTATTCTAATAGGTGGGTAACAAAAGTTACAAAATGCACTTTACACTTACAGCGACAAGGGATAGAGGTGTGTCCCTTTAGTGTTTTTTTGTGTCCCTTTTGGTAAAAAATGGAGTTTTGAAGGAGAAATGGAAGGAAAAAACTTAAAAAAATTTAGAAAAGAACGAAATATGACAAGAAAAGAGTTGTCATTAAAGACTGGTATCCCTGTTTCTACCCTAAAAGCCTATGAAAATGGGTATAGAACATTGAAAAAGGAAGATTTCATAGAAATAAAAAATCAGTTCAGTTTAAAAAACGGTGACACTAATCTAACAAGATACATGATTGACTATTTCAGATTTACGCTTCACAATGAAACAGATGTATACTTTGTGGCAAAAGAATTTTTCGGATTTGATGTTATGCTTCGACCTGAGACAACTTCATTTATGAAATATGAACTGTTGTATCGTTATGGTGATATTTGGTTTTTCGGCTTTAATTCCTGCTTTAGTGAAAATGGAGAGGATAAAAATAGGATTACGGTTCAATTAAGTGGTCAAGGCTGTCGTCAATTAGAAATGTATCTTGAAAATAGTAACCTAACGTGGACTGACTTTATAAAAAGGTTTCAGAAGTGTTATGGAGGCGATTTTAGTGTAACTCGAATAGATATTGCAGTTGATGAAATGGCAATGGAGGATACGAAGGAGAATTTTGATTTGTCAACACTAGTGACTAGATACTATCAACAAGAGATTGTATCTCCTTATTTGAAGAGTTTTTCATTTGTCGGTGGTGGAGGATTTGATTTTGAAAATCCATTTGAATCAGAAAATAGGCAAGGCTTATCAATCTATCTTGGTAGTCGTCAATCTGAAATGTATTTTAACTTTTATGAAAAGAGATACGAGATAGCAAAGAAAGAAGGAATTAGCGTATCAGCTAGTGCCAGACTGTTTAGGATATGGAATCGCTACGAAGTTCGTTTTTCGCAAGGAAAAGCTAGAGCGTTTGTTTCAGAAGTACTAGCTGGTAGTGAGATTGCAGAATTAACGAGGTCAATTTTTCAAGGAGCAATACAAATCTATGATGGTACTGATGAACATGGTTTTAGAAAGTATGACAGCAAGTGGCAACAACTTTTTGGAAATCATGAAGCAGTCAGACTAACAGTTAACCCTGAACCTTATTCAGTGGAAAGGACGATTAGATGGTTGGTAGAAAGGGTTTCTAATTCATTATTATTTGTGTCTGAGATTGATCGAATGTTCATGCAAGAGAATATGAAAAAGATAATGGATTCAGGAGAACTTACACCTAGACAGCGAAAAGAATTAGAGTTTCTTCAAAATCAGTTAGGGAGGATAGAATGATTGACTATAAAGACATTGAAAAAATTGTATATTTGATTCCTGCAAGAAATTTTTATGATGGTTTGACAGATAGTAAGGTAGCAAGAGATTATCAAGCCTATATTGAGTTTCAATCTCAGAAATATCATCAAACTAAAAAAAGGAATGATTGGATTGAATTGAAACGATTGATTACTGAATACGAATCATATTTGGCAAATCAAGTTGATGTGAAACGAAAACTATTATGGTTTGGATTGTTGAGAAGGAGCAAAGAAGAAATGGAAAATGAATGTTTGAATTTGATTCAACGATTTCATTTAGAGGGGTGGATGTGAATATGGAAGTTAAGAAACGTTCTCCAGCCTGTCTAATTAGAAAATGTAAAAGATAAAAATGAAAAGAAAGAGGTATAAAAAATGGCTTTAGCTGGAAAAGATAAACAAATTATTGATTTGTCGAACGAACTTGCAAAAAAACTGAAGGATCAAGAATTTAAACAAGCATGGACTATGGCTGGTGAATTGAGTGCACTTCTTAAAAATGAAGAAGAATTGCAACTACCGTATCAAGTCCTTGA
Source organism: Streptococcus sp. SK140 (assembly GCF_000259525.1). Taxonomy (NCBI): domain Bacteria; kingdom Bacillati; phylum Bacillota; class Bacilli; order Lactobacillales; family Streptococcaceae; genus Streptococcus; species Streptococcus sp. SK140. The sequence continues at coordinate 20,226 of NZ_AJML01000012.1, forward strand.
ATGTATCAAGAAAGACCTGTCTAGTTATTATGCAATGAATAAGGAACTTAATAAAGTTACAAATCGAGCATTTGCGATTGGTTGTAGTTTTGAGCGTTCAGCTTCAATTTAATGAAAATTGTGAAGGAAGTCAATTATGGCTTCCTTTTTATTTTTTGAAAGGAGAGTTAAATGAGTGTTAAAGTAGTTTACGATAATTTTTCTGATGTATGTAAAAACTATGTGCATGGGAAAACCTTATTGGATTTACCTGAGAAAGTTATTGCTAAGTTAGATGAATGTTTTGATGGTGTGGAGTTTAAAGAATTTGAAGGTTGTAATCCTGATAATGTAGCAGTCAATTCATTTACAGAAGTTGATACGAAGGAAGCATTGATTGATTTTGCTAAAATTATAAACCATGAAGAATATGAGCAGTTAGTCAATGAAGAGCGATTATTTGCTTATGTAGAAGAACATGAGGAAGAAATCATCAATCGTTTGAGTGAATCATATACCTTTTTAGGTCATGAGGACGATAGTTGGTTCTTGTTGCAATAGAAAGTAAAGGAGGAAAATAAAAATGGATTTAATGGCTTTAGTTGTTTATAAAGGAATCTCAAGACGAGTTTTGCTTCCATGCTCTAGTGAAGAAGTAGCTGAACGCTTTGGATATGAAGGTCAAGAAATTGAGGTTATTATTGATTCGATTGAAGGTTTTCCTACTTTGAATTGTGAAGATTTAACTTTAGATTTAGCGAATAGTATTGCTGAAAATATTGAAGATGTAGATGAAGATATTGTTTTATCGGTTATTGAAACAGAATCTTCTGATCCATCATACTTAGATAGTTATGATTTTGATGATTGTTATTTATATCCTGAAGTTGCAACTGATAGAGATTTAGGTGAATATCTTGTTGAGGAACTTGGTGTAGAACTATCTAAGGAAAAGTTGCTTCTTTATTTAGACTATGAAAAATTTGGTCGTGATGTTCGTTTAGAAGAAGGTGGTAGCTTTGTCGATAAAGGTTACTTTGTATCAAGATGATAGCGAATATAAGGGTTCTGAACGAAGGTAATTTTGAATTTCTTTGTGAATTGGATATTATGAAGTACAGTCGAGATCAAATCCTAGAAAGAATGAAAGATAGAGGAATTGAAAAAGATAATTTTTTTATTTGTGGGATTTCTGATTGGGAAGTAGATAAGATTATGTCTTTAGATGAGGTTTACTTGCTGAAGAAAGCAGTGTTGGAATTATATGATGGTGATGAATACATTGTCAAATTTCAATTACAGCGTTATATTCCTGTGACAAAAATTGCAACGACTTATTATAGATTTTGTTCTAAAGATGAAGTTGATACAATTTTTGAATTGACGAAAGAGTTAGATTATAAATCGGTTATTGATTATTTTTTTAAGTGTGGGAATTGGGTGACAGTATTTCAAGGATTTATTAACCAAGGAGAAGTTTTGAATACTCCTAATGGATTTTATAGAAAGGTTTCTTTTTAATGAGGAATATGTTTTTAAAGAAGCCACGAAAAGACAAACAGTTAAAGATTAAAAAAATAAGCCAGAAAAAATCGAATCTGATTTTTTTAGCTGGCTTATCTTTTTTTGTCTTATTCGGAGCTTTTTCTATGTTTGTTTCTTTATCGACTACTGCAAAAATGAGAGCAAGACTTTCTGAATCTCCCGTCGTCGAAGCAAGAAAAGAAACAGATCGAACTTTGGAACAGTTTTTAGATGGCTATGTAAGTAGATATTTTACTTATGATTCACAAGCTGGATCATCTGATGAAAATATTTCCAAACTGAATGACTATTATGGAAGTGTTCCTGATGTAAAAAATCAAGGTCAGACAAAACAGGAAATGAATCTTGTTAGTGCTCGAATGTTAAGTGCTAAAGATGGAATTGCTGTTTACCGTGTGATCTATGATACAAAAAATGGAGATAAAAGCCAGCGAGTAGGGATTGAATTTTCGATTCCTTACGGTGAAAAAAATGGTAAGTACTATGTATCTGGATTGTCTTGGTTTTCTCCTGTAAGTGATTTTAAAGCTGATGGGGTAGAAAAAGAGAATCATGTATCTCTAGTTGCGAATGATGAAATGGAAGAAGGAAAACGTAAAAAGTTGGTATCTTTCATGGAATTGTTCTTTAAAAATTATACGACTAGTCAAGCAAACTTAGATTTGATTTCTAGTGGAATTAAGTCTATTGGTGGGGCAACATTCAAGAGTTTGGATTATACCTATTTCAAGGAAAAAGATGGGAAAATACTTGCTTATGCTCAAATTACTCTTGATGTTGCTGGGACAACTCATAGCGAAAATTTTAGTTTTGAGTTACGACAAGATAAAGATAGTTATTTTGTAGAAAAGATGGAACACACAATACCATCTGATTTTAATAAAAAGGAAGAAAAAGGAGAATAGAATAAATGGCATTGTTTCAATTTTTAGTATCAAAACTTGGTGTTCCAGCAGTCGCATTTTTTGCTGGTATGAAGGCTCTTAAAGCATGGAAGGAGCAGCAGTTAGGAAAACTTTTTGTGATTGTTTTGGTTGCAGGATTCATTCTTTTCTTTTTTGAAAATCCTGAGACAGTGTTAAATGCTACGAAGCCTATTTGGTCTAAAGCCCTTGAATTATTCAAGTAGGAAAATGTTATGAGGAGGGAAGATAAAAAACTCTATGTTTACACTACTGCTTTTAAACAACCTATTTGGGTGCATAAGATAAATGAGGATTTCAGTTTACCATTTGCGATAAAAATGTCGACCATAGTCTATACTCTAGTAAGTTTTGTTTTAGTATGGTTCTTACTAGGGTATGTACCCTTATTGGATTGGGGTTTTCGTTTTGTAGCTTCATTGTTTGCTGGTTGGTGGTGTGGAAACATATTATCTGAGAATAAGATTGATGGGAAAACATTGTTTCGATTTCTAGTGGACTATTTCAAGTTTTGGGTTGAGTATGATAGAGAACGGACAACAATGTATCTCTGTAAAGGAAAAAAATATGAGAAAGTGAGAAGAATTTATCGTGGAATTAACGAATAACATTTGGGCGATAGATGATAGCTTGATTCTCTTAAAAGATGGAAGTGTGCTGGCTGTATTTGAAGTAGAGCCACAAGTCATCAATACGATTGAAGATGGTGAGAAAGAGGATAGCAAAGACCTGGTATTCAATAATTTGTCTAGTATTGCTGAATACAATGATCTTGCGATTCATACTATTAACTTTGATTTAGATTTAGCAAAGAAGATCGCTTTACTATCTCAGGATATTGAGCAAGATGTTGGTACAAGTCCATTAGGAAATTATGTGATTTCAAAATTAGAAGAAAGGCTAGAGGAAGAAGTTACATATTTAACAGAATCAAGAGATTATTTAGTTGTACCTTTAAAGTCGGTCAATGTGTCGTCTGATTTTAAGGTGACGATTAAGCAGACAATTATGACTTTCCGAAAAACAATTATGAAAATGATTGGCTTTGAAGAGTTGCCGAAAGTTGAATGGTGGAAAGATTGGGAAAAACAGAAAGAATTGATTCAAACAAAGTTACATGCTTTAACTATTAAGGAAGTTGAAAAAACTGATTTAGAGCTATTGAATCGAATTCATTTTTTGAATGGTCAATACTATGATAAGGAAAGTGAAATTGTTGCGCTTGAAAATTCGATTGAGAATGTGGACGAAACAATTATTGAAGTTGGTGCTGGAAATGCTTTGAAGTTGATCAATGGTGAAGAAGAAAGTTATGTTGCAACAATTCCTGTATATGCTTATCCCAAAAACGTTTCCTATTTACATTTACTAGAGGAAATTAAGAATATTGGTTTTCCTGTCAATAGTGTGTTGAAAGTTCGTTTTTCAACAAGAAGTGGAATCTATTCTTTAAGTACAAAAGCAAGAAATAAACGCAAAAATCTTGGGAATACAGTAAATGAAACTGCTGAGAATGATGATGTTCAAAAGATTGAAGTTTTGGAAAGTCATGAGTTGTTAGAAGATTTTCAAGAGAAGCATGATAATAAGGAATTGATGGTAACGTATCTTCACTTGTTACAGATTACTGGTGATAGTATTGAAGAATTGAATGTGAAGTATGATGTATTAGCTTCAAGATTGAAAGATATGGAAGTTGAAATTGTCAAGGCTGTTGCAGATCAAGTCTACTTATTCTATAAGTGTCGTTTGACAGAGTTGATTGATAATAAAAGAGAAAGTTATTTACAATATTCAAGTCTGCGTGGATTATGTGAGAATCTTTTCTTTACAAAGAAAAAAGTAGGTACAGATATTGGCTTTCCTATTGCTCGAATTGATAAAGAAATTGCTTCATGGTTTGGAGATTTTAAACGTGCTTTGGATTCAAGTACCAATATTGTGTTTACGAACTTACTACAAGCGAATAAAATTGGTATTCATGGAAAGGAAACAAGCAATCCTCATACAGCTATTACTGGTGCGACTGGAAATGGAAAATCTTTCCTGACAAAGTTATTATTTGTTTTTCATGCTCTATTTAAAGCCAGAGTATTATATGTCGATCCTAAAGCTGAAATGAAGAAACAGTTTTTATCAGTTTTAGCTAAGTTAGAAAAGGCTGGTACCTATAAACCACTTCAAAAATTTATACGCTCTATTCGTTTTATTACTTTGGATATGCGAAAAGAGGAAAATAGAGGGGTTCTTGATCCATTTTCATTTTTAGAAGATGAAGGAGAGTTGACAGAATTAGCAACAGTACTTGTAGCTTCTGTATTGGATAAAGATTCTTATATCAAGATTCAACCCTATCTGTTAGATGCGATTGATAAGGTATTTGAGCGTAGAAATGCTGGTGAAAAGGTTGGTATGTTGCAGGTATTTGCTGAATTGGAAAGCAATGCAAAAGAAGAAGTTGCTACTGCTGGCTATTTCCTAAAGAGAATTTCAAAAAATTCACTGCTATCTTTGTGCTTTTCTGATGGTAGTCAAGAAGTTTTGAAAACAGATGATAAAGTAATTATTGTTGAAATTACAGGTCTTGATATGCCTAAAGGTACAAATAAAGATGAAATGACTGAAACTCAGTTGAGAAGTTTGACCGTTATGTATGCTTTAACTTATTTCTGTGCGATTTTTGGTGAACGTGAGAAAGATAAGGAAACAATGTTATTCCTTGATGAAGCATGGCAGATTATGTCAACTCCTGCTGGACGACAAGTAGTTAACCGTATCAAACGTACAGGACGATCCTTTAACAATTTCTTAGTATTGGTAACTCAATCCGTAAAAGACTTGAAAACAAGTGATGATACAACTGGTTTTGGTACAGTCTTTGCTTTTCCTGAACATACAGAAACAGAAGCAATACTGGAACATTTACGAGTTGAAAATGATGAATTATCAAGAGCGTGGTTAGAAAATCAAACAATGGGTCAATGTATCTATTACGATACTTTCGGACGAAAAGAACGTATTACAGTAGATGGTACAATTTTCCCTGAGTTTTTACCATTATTTGAAACAGTTGAATCTAGTTTGGTATCAGTACAGTAAGGGGGAAAAATGAGAAGGAATATTTTATTAGGATTTATTTTGTCTATATTTTTCTTTCCTTTTGTAGCTAGTGCTACTGAGCCAATTTTACCGAATAATAATTTTAATATTATTGAGTTTGATAAAAATACAAATACTCCAAAATTAACCGATCCTGCTGAAAATGCAAAAAAAATACTGGATAATGCCAAAAAGGCAAAAGAAACACAAGAAGCCTTAAAGAAAAAAGAAGAATCAAGTAAATTGACTTTTGAAAATTATAAGTCCCAAATGTCTGATTTGACTAGTAAGGTTTATTTTGATAAGAAATTTTTTGGATTTGATTCAAATATGAATTATTTCTTCAATTCGATTGTGCAAGCTGTATTTTGGGTATCAAAATTTATCTTTTGGATTATTGCTGGTATTTATGGTGCAGTTGATGGAATGAGTGATATAACTTCTTTATTGAATAATACGATAGACAATTCTAGTAAAGTATTTTCTTCTCTATTCAGTAAAGTATTTTCTTCTCTATTCAGTAAAGAAGTTGTTTATGTTGTTGGTGCTAGTATGGCAGTTTATCTATTGTATTTGTTTGCGACTGGTAAGGGTAGTGTGATGAAGTCATTTATTAAAATGGTACTGATCTATACTCTTATTGGTTTATATTTTATAAGATTCAATGTGGACGGTCAAAATAAATATTTATTGGCTCACTTATATGATGGATTTAGAACAACAACAATTACGCTTAATGGTGAGATAACAAAAACTCTGACTCCAGAAAGTTCCAATGAGATTGATGCTTATTTTAATGATACTATTATCAAGGCTTATAAGTATATGAACTCTCCAATAAAGGAAGATGGCTCATTTCAATTATCTGATAAGGAATTTGAAGATTTAGCTGGATATAAGCAGGGGGATGGAGATCATCTTGTCGGCGAGAAAAAAATCAAGGATATTGCCAAAGACAAAGATCCTGAAAATAAGATGTTGAAAAATGAGTGGGGAGCAAAGTTTAGCTATGCTTTTGCTTCACTGGTTGATGTAATTGTAGTTGGTAGTGTTTATCTTGTTTTAGGATTATCACGATTTTTCTTTTTAATGGTTTATATCTTTTTAATTTTGATATTGCCATTTATTTTATTGATCAGTCTATTTCCAAAGATGGAACATTTGATTCATGGATTTAATAAAAAAGCTATATCTATGTTGATTTTATCATCTGTAACATTATTAGCTACAACATTATTTGTATTCTTCTATAATTCTTTAACAGATTTCATTGGCTATGCAGTTGGTGAGAATGTATTAGTTGTGATATTTGTAAAAGCGATATTGTTAGTTTTAATGATTAAGAATAGAGCAATGATTTTATCTATGTTCTCACGAATTGGGCGTTTGCCTGTTAGTCGAATAAATGGATTTAATCTGAATAAAGGAACTAAAACGATTCGAGAGAAATTGTATAGGACAGGTAAAGACGGTTTAGTAGTTAGTGGTCAGTTTGCAAAAGGTGGATTGAAGATGGGGAAAGAAAGTCTACAAGCTCGTCTTAAAAATTTACGCTCGCCAACTAATAACCTGGATAAAAAACAAGGATTGACTAAAGAACAGGTATTTGATACTAACGAAAATGAAACTTATAGTAGAGTTAGAGATGGTTATGCGACTGTCAAACATAGAACAACAGGTACGGTTAATGCTCTGAAAGAAAAAGGAAATAGAGCGATGTCTTTCCTTTATGAAGTTCGTACAAATGCGTTTAGAAATCAAGAATCGAATAAGTTTATAGACTTAAATTCAAAAAGAAAGTCTTTTGGAACAAAGGCAGATTATCATGAGAAAATAAAAAATAGTTCTCGTAATGAGGTGAAACGTTTGAGAGAAAAACGTTTGGCCAGAAAGAAAGCAGAATTTCAAGCCAAGGTAGACAAGAGAATGAATCAAGTGAATCCTTTGAATAAGGTATCACCTCAAAAACCAAAGATTAATTCTCCGAAAAGTAAAAAAATGAAAGGGGGTAAGATTAGTAGTTTAAAGAAAAAGGGAAGAGATAAAAAAGTAGAACTTCCAAATGTAAATATTGAAAGAAAGAGGGGTAGGAAGTGATAGCTAAAAAATACGCAAAGATTTTTGGTTCTATAATTGCGACAATTCTACCCTTATTTCTAATCTTGATTCTGATGATTGGATTTGTAGGTGTGTCTTCAGGGAGTTCATCTGATAGTACGACTGGAAAGAGAACACGTTTAACAGCACAAGAAGTAGCTCAAAAAGCGAATATCTCGGTGGAACGTGCAGAAGATGTCATTAAGATTCTTAACTGGCAACTATCTAAAGAGAAATTTACTTTAGAGGGTGCTAGTGGTTCTCTTGCAAATGCTGAAAGAGAAAGTGGATTTGATCCTAAACTAACGAATCCTTCAGGTGGAGTTGCTGGATATTTCCAATGGTCAGGTTGGGATAATACTATCAATGGTGATAGATGGAGAAATGCAAGCTCTCGTACTTTGGATAGTACAGTAGAGCTGGAACTAATGAGCTATGAATTAAATCATGGCTATAAAAAAGTCAAAGATTATATGCAAAAGGCAACTGATCCTTTTGAAAGTGCCAAGTATTGGTCTGAACATTATGAAGGTGTATTGTTATCAGACGGACAAACAAAACTAGAGAAGCTAGAAAAGGACAGTAAGAAGTGGTATGAAGTCTTTAAAGGTACGATTGAATCAGACGGCTCATCAAGTAGCAATTCAATAGCAGGGAGCGTAGATGTTCCATTTGGTCAGGTTTCGACTGAATTACCTAGTGGATTTTCGATTGATAAGGAAATAAATCAAGATGGCTATATCACTCAGTCTTATCCGTATGGTCAATGTACTTGGTATGTTTTCAATCGGGCAAAAGAATTTGGAATAAACTTTGATCCGTATATGGGAAATGGTCAGGATTGGGCTCACAAGGATGGATATGAGGTGACAAATACACCGACTAAACATTCTGCTGTTTCGTTTCAAGGAGGACAAGCAGGTAGTCATGCAACCTATGGTCATGTTGCCTTTGTCGAAGATGTTAAAGATGATGGTTCGATATTGATTTCTGAATGTAATGTGATTCAACCAATGCAAGGAACAGGAATTACAGATTATCGTGTCTTTACTGCTGATCAAGCAAAAAACTTTTTATATGTAATTGGTAAATAAGAAAAGAGGAAAAATATGAATAAAAAATTTGTAACATTGTTGTCAGTGGCTGTATTGAGTTCAGTCGCAAATGGAATTTTAGCAGATGAAATTAATTTGGGTGGAAATAGTTCAACTCCAAATGATAATTCAGGTTTAGTAGTTTCAGAAAAACCTACAGAAGCTCCTAAGGAGTCTACAGCGCCAACAGTAAATGAAAATCTGGATTTGGGTGGAAGTGTGGATAAAAAAGAGGACAAGGATAATACAGGAGTAGTTGTAGAGCAGATAATGCCAACAGAACAACCAAAAGAAGATAAACCATCTGAAGAACTTGGAAAAGATACTAATAAGAATCAGGAACACGATCATACAGGAGTAGTTGTGGAGCCAACAAGTCCTTCTACCAATAAATCTAAAGAAGAAAAGCCTGTTGAAAATGTAGGTGATGATAAACAAGGGGATCAAAAATCTTCTGATTCATCTTCGGATAAATCAAAAGAGGGAGAAGAAAATACGAAACCAAATAAAGAAGATACTCCAGAAGTGAAGGAACAAAAACAAAAGGCAGAGGATAATGTTGGAGTAAAAGAAAAAGAAGAACCTAAACCCTTGAATGTGACTAAAGAAGAAATTAAAGAAAAACCTATCGAAACAAATACAGGATATAAGATTGTAGGCACTAATAAAGGCAAAGTAGTTGTAGAAGAAAGTGAAGGCAATTATGTAGAAAAAGAGCCTTATGAAGTGGGAGCAGTCAAACAAAAAGATGGAACAATCGCTTTGAAAGATAAGGAAGGGGAACTAAAAGTTCTTCCAAATACTGGAACAGCTAGTACAATTTTTGCAACTATTTGGGGATTTGTTGGTTTGATTGCGACATTTTTTGGAAAACGAAAAGTTAAGTAGCACAAAATTAGTCAAGGCAGGGTAAAACTTGCCTTGTTTTTTGTTGGTTTAAGGAGTTAAAATGGATCAAGTAGAATTATTAAAGATCTATGCTGTGAAGTTAGCTAGTAGGTTAGGTGAAAATCAAGAATCTATAGAGTTTATTGCTGACTCTGTAACTGATCATGGTATTGAAACTATGATAGTTGAAGTTATAAAAAATGCGAAGTTTGTTAAAGTTATTTATGATTATGAAGGGAGTCATGCTAATAAAAAATTACCAAGAAGAAATTATGCTAGTGTATCTGTATCAATTGAGGAAGGCTACTCTTTTGATTTCAGTAGAGGAGTAGCTTATACTTATTTTCCTGATATGGAGAAGTTGTTAGAACAATTATAAAATAATTGAAAATGTGATATAATAAAAGAAAGTGAAAGGAGAAGGAATCATGATTAAAGAATTTGGTGTTACAAATCTAGAAGTCACAAAAGAAGATATTTTTAAAAATCCTAATAACCCTATCTTACGTATGTATGATGATGAAGAATTGATTGGAACTTTTAATATTCTTACAGGTGAAGTCTTAGAGGACTTGGACTTGGCTGATTATGATATTCGGTTTGCTCAAAAACAAATTGAATTGAATCGTGATAACTACCTTGAAACGTGGAAGGACTACGTGGGGTTGTTACATGCCTAAGTATTCTTTTTTGAAGTATGGTATTGAGATTCGTCCGAATGAGCATAATCATAAAGGTCAGAAGGCACATATTCATATCTATATCCATGGTGAGGAAGTAGGTTCAATGTTTTTGACTGGAGAGCTTCGAGATGGTAGATTGAAATCAAAAGATATGAAGATTGTAAGGCAGTATGTTTTAGAAAATGCAGATGATCTTCAAGCTTTATGGGATGAATATCAAAAAAGTGCGTATTAAGAAAATAAATTCAAGCCAGAAATGGCTTGTTTTTTTTTGCTGTTGTTTAAGGAGTAGTAAATGAAAGAGTCGAAACAAGTATTTAATATTGAAGTTCCAATTCCTTCCAATATGGTTTTGATCAGTCGTTCCGAGTATCTAGATTTAATACAGAAAGAAGAAATTGGTCAATGGTGGACTATTGATAAGGTTGAGGAATTATTGTCTATTAGTAAAACAAAATTGGTCAATGATATTTTATTGAATCCAACAATAAAAAATGAATTAGATATTGAGCAAAATAAAGAAGGATTTGTCTTATATCCGAAAAGTAAGGGATCACCTTATAGATTTTTAGCAAGAAAAACAAGGGAATATTTTGATAAAAATTATCAAAAAATATTATTAATGTTATAATAGAATGGTGATGATTGCCATTCAGAAAGGAGTTAGTGTGGCAAGTTACAGACAGCGTGGAAAAAACAAACTTTGGGATTACCGAATATTTGATAAGAAAGGTAATGTTATTGCGACAAATTCGGGTTTTAGAACTAAACGAGAAGCAATGAATGAAGCGCAGGAAAAAGAGAGGAAATTATTTCAATCAAACTATACAATAAGATTTGATAGTAAGTCTACACTGTATGAGTTGTGGCAGGATTGGTATAATTTAGTGATTCTTCCATCAGAAAAGGCAAGTTCCACGATAGAAACGTACTATGCAAGAGGTCAAGCGATAGAAAAAATATTCTCAGATATACCAGCAATGAGTATAAATCATCAAGAATATCAGTCACGATTAAATGAATATGGGAAAAAGGTGACTGCTGATCACTTGCGAAGAATAAATGCAGATATAAGATCAACAATAAAATTTAGTAAACGAGGTGGCTTACAGATAACCGATATTACAGAAGATGTGAAAATATTTGGTTTAGAATCTGGCGATGTAGATGATAAATATATTCATAGTATTTCAGAATATAAGAAATTGTTGTCTCATTTGAAAGGCAAATTCAATTATAGAGAATCAGTAATACCATATCTATTATACTTCTTGTTTAAAACAGGATTTAGGGTGGGAGAAGGTATGGCTGTCTGCTGGTCTGATATAGATTTTGAAAATAAGTCAATTCGAACATATAGGCGATTTGTAGGGGATCGGCAAGAATTTGTACCTCCTAAAACAAAAACATCTATAAGAGAAATTCCGATTGATGATGATTTGTTTCTTGTTTTGAAAACATTACAAATTGAACAAGAAAAGATACTATTTGATCGTGAAGAATTAAAGAAACATGATTTAGTATTCTATGATAGAAGGTATAAAATACCTACAAATTCAGGATTGAATAAAAGTTTGAGAGCTTGTTTATCAGAACTTGAAATTGGGAATCAGGAAATGACAGCGACAGCAGGACGACATACCTACGGTTCTTACCTTTTAGCTAAAGGAATTGATATTTGGGTTGTTGCAAGATTATTAGGACATAAGGATATTCAACAGATTATTAAAACGTATGGTCATGTATTGCAAGAAGTAATTGATAAGGAGCATGAATTGATTAGAAAATTTATGCTGGATAATGAATGAAAAGAAAGCAAAAATTTTGACCAAAAATTGACCAAGTTTATCCTAAATCCTATTAGAATAGGCTTACTAAGCATATTTTATATTCCTGCAGGGGGCAGTAATCAGACATCAAAAACCGCTCAGCAGAGCGGTTTTTGTCTATTCTGTCTATTCTTTCTACAACACCCAAGTTCGAATGGCATGAGCAACGCCAGATTCGTCATTAGATTTGGTGATGTATTTGGCGATTTTTTTGAGTTCTGGGTTTCCGTTTTCCATAACAACTGGGTTACCTACGACTTCGAGCATGGCACGGTCATTTTCTTCGTCTCCGATAGCCATGGTTTCATCTTTGGTCAATCCTAGTTTCTCAGCCAAGTGAGTAATAGCTGACCCCTTGTCTACATTCTTTTTAAGGAGCTCAAGGTAGAAAGGAGCAGATTTGTTGATGGAGTAGCGCTCATAAAATTCTGCAGGAATATTTTCAATAGCGGCATCCAGAATTTCAGGCTCATCGATAAACATACATTTGACGATTTCCTTATCAGACATTTCTTCAGGTGTACGATAGAAGATTGGCATGCTGACAAGGGTTGATTCGTGAACGGTATATTTTC
>NZ_AJML01000013.1:0-3425 GCF_000259525.1 Streptococcus sp. SK140
CCAGTAAATGATTTCTCAGGTACAAATGTAACTGTTCCATCGGCTGCTACTGTGTATGTACCAACGCCATCAACTATCTTAGTCGTTGAGCCATCTTCAAAGGTTGCTGGAACGTCATCGTTCATTGGTACTCGGCTGTCGCCTTCAGTAAATTCAGGCTTACCTGTTTGAGTTTGACCTTGCTTACCAGTTGATGTTGTATCTTCTGCTGTTGGAGTTACTGGAGTCACAGTTGGTGTGTACATAGCTGTAACTGGTGTGCCATTTTTATCAACACGTTTCACCGTTACGCCTGTACCTTCTCCAGTGAATGATTTTTCTGGAACAAATGTTACGGTTCCATCTGGAGCTACTGTGTAAGTTCCTTCACCTGAAATAGTCTTTGTTGTTGAGCCATCTTCAAAGGTTGCAGGTGTATCATCATCCATTGGGACGTTTTCATTTCCTGGTGTGAAGGTTGGTTTACCAGATTGTTTTTGACCTTGTTTATCAGTTGAAGTTGCATCTTCTGCTGTTGGAGTTACTGGTGTTACAGTTGGTGTATATGTCGCAGAAGTTTTAGTTCCGTTCATATCTTCACGAACAACAGTTACCGCTGGTGCAGTTCCAACGAATGATTTTTCAGGAACGAATGTAACTGTTCCGTCTGCTACTACCGTGTAAGTACCAACACCATCCACTGTCTTCGTAGTTGAGCCATCATCAAACGTAGCTGGAACATCTTCATTGATAGCTACTGTTTTCTCAACACCATCAACGGTTACTGTTCCACCCTTGAATTCAGATTTTCCAGTTTGAGTCGCACCTTGGATATCCGTTGTTTCAGCTGGTGTAGCTGTTGGGGTTACTGGAACAATTTCAGGTGTGTAGATTGTATCCACCTTGATGCCGTTTGAGCTTTCAGCTTGAACCTTGGCTGGTGTTACAGCACCAGTGTATGATTTATCAGTCGGTGTGAAAGTCACTTGGCCAGTGGCTGGATTAATTGTGAAAGTACCGATTTCAGTTGTACCGTCAGCCGCATAAGCTGGCATAGTCGCCACTTCATTACCATCTTTGTCCAAAAGTGTGTAGCTATTATCTTTAATGGTAATGGCTTTATCTTCACCGTTCACTTGAACAGTTGTTCCTGCAAAGGTTGGTCTACCCGTTTGAGTGGCACCTTGGATATCTTTTGAAGTTGCAGGGCTTGCCGTTGGAACAGCTGCTACAACAGTTGGAGTGTAAGTTGCATCCGAAGTGATTGTCGCAGTCTTACCGTTCGCATTTGTAATAGTCGCAGTCGCTTGAACTGTTACACCAGTTGCAGCACCAACAAAGTCTTTTTCAGGTGTGAAGGTAACCGCTCCTGTAGTAGGATCAATTGTATAGCTACCTTCGCCCACTACCGTTACACTTGTTTCATCAGTTGGTTGGCCAGTAGCTGGATCTACTAATTTCTTGCTAGTTATCTTCGTAGCCTTGTCATTGCTTAACTCAAATGTAGGTGTTTGAGTTTGAGGAACGTTTTGAACATCCTCAGAAACCTTATTAGTAGGTGCAATTGTAACTGGCGTTACCGATGGTGTGTAGGTCGCTGAAGCTTTTGTACCATTCATGTCTTCACGAACGACTGTAACTGCTGGTGCTGTGCCTGTAAAGCTTGGTTCTGGAACAAATGTCACAGTTCCGTCTGCTGCTACTGTGTAGGTACCGACACCATCAACTGTCTTAGTTGCTGAGCCATCGTCAAATGTTGCGGCAACATCATCATTCATCGGCACACGGCTATTACCTGCAGTAAATTTAGGTTCACCTGTTTGCGTTGCACCTTGAACATCTGTTGATTCAGCTGGTGATGCAGTTGGGGTAACTGGAGTCACCGTTGGAATGTACTTAGCTGTGATTTCAGTACCGTTTTTATCAACACGTTTAACCGTTACGCCTGAAGCAGTTCCAGTGAATGATTTTTCTGGAACGAAAGTTACTGTTCCATCTGGAGAAACAGTGTATGTTCCTTCACCATCTACTGTCTTAGTGGTTGAACCATCTTCAAAGGTTGCAGGTGTATCATCATCCATTGGCACATTTGGATCACCTTCTGTGAAGGTTGGTTTTCCAGATTGTGTTTGACCTTGAATATCTGTCGATGTCGCATCTTCAGAAGTTGGAACAACTGGAGTAATCTTCGGTGTATAAGTTGTTTCAACTGTAGTTCCATTTGCATCAGCTGCTTGAACCTTAACTGGAACAACATCACCTGAATAAGATTTATCTGTTGGTGTGAAAGTAACTACACCTGTATCTTTATCAACTGTGTAAGTACCAATCACATCACCTGCTGGTGATTTCGCCTCTACTGAGGCTGCTGGTTGACCAGATTCATCAAGGAGAGTAATTGAATCCTTGTTAATTGGTACTACTTCATCACCTTCTGTGAAGGTTACGGTTCCAGTTTGAACAAGACCTTGAGGACCAGTTGATTCTGCCGGAGTTGCAGTTGGAGTAACTGAAGTTACTGTTGGTGTGTAAGTGGCAGATGCTTTGGTTCCATTCTTATCTTCGCGAACAACCGTCACTGCTGGAGCAGTTCCAGTAAATGATTTCTCAGGTACAAATGTAACTGTTCCATCGGCTGCTACTGTGTATGTACCAATGCCATCAACTGTCTTAGTCGTTGAGCCATCTTCAAATGTTGCTGGAACGTCATCGTTCATTGGTACTCGGCTGTCGCCTTCAGTAAATTTAGGCTTACCTGTTTGAGTTTGACCTTGCTTACCTGTTGTTTCAACTGGTGTCGCTATCGGTGTGACAGGAGTTACAGTTGGTGTGTAAGTTGCAGATGCTTTGGTTCCATTCTTATCTTCGCGAACAACCGTCACTGCTGGACAGTTCCAGTAAATGATTTCTCAGGTACAAATGTAACTGTTCCATCGGCTGCTACTGTGTATGTACCAACGCCATCAACTGTCTTAGTCGTTGAGCCATCTTCAAATGTCGCTGGAACGTCATCGTTCATTGGTACTCGGCTGTCGCCTTCAGTAAATTTAGGCTTACCTGTTTGAGTTTGACCTTGCTTACCTGTTGTTTCAACTGGTGTCGCTATCGGTGTGACAGGAGTTACAGTTGGTGTGTAAGTTGCAGAGGCTTTGGTTCCGTTCTTATCTTCACGAACAACCGTCACTGCTGGAGCAGTTCCAGTAAATGATTTTTCTGGAACAAAGGTTACTGTTCCATCGGCTGCTACTGTGTAGGTACCAACGCCGTTAACTTTCTTGGTAGTTGAGCCATCATCAAACGTTGCTGGAACGTCATCGTTCATTGGTACTCGGCTGTCGCCTTCAGTAAATTTAGGCTTACCTGTTTGAGTTTGACCTTGCTTACCTGTTGTTTCAACTGGTGTCGCTATCGGTGTGACAGGAGTTACAGTTGGTGTGTAAGTTGCA
>NZ_AJML01000014.1:0-61977 GCF_000259525.1 Streptococcus sp. SK140
AGTTAGATTTTTTCTGTCTAACTTTTGGGATGCAGTTCAGTTTCAAACCGACGCTTTTTTGTTTATTTAGATTTGATATAGTTGATACCATCTGCTTTCGGTGCAACAGCTTTACCAAAGAAGGCTGCTAGTACGACAATGGTCAAAAGATATGGTGCAATTTGCAAGTAAACGGCTGGGACTCCTTGCAAGAAAGGAAGTTGAGAACCGATAACTGCTAAACTTTGTGATAGTCCAAAGAAGAGACTTGAAAGCATAGCACCAACAGGATTCCATTTACCGAAGATCATAGCAGCAAGTGCGATAAATCCAGGTCCAACGATGGTTGTAACTGAGAAGTTAACGGAAATTGACTGAGCGTAGATAGCTCCACCGATTCCTCCAAGGAAACCTGAAATCACAACTCCAAGATATCTCATCTTGTAGACATTGATTCCTAAAGTATCTGCTGCTTGTGGGTGTTCACCAACTGAACGGAGGCGAAGTCCAAAGCGAGTTTTAAAGAGGGCAAACCATGCTAAGAATGAGAAGGCAATTGCTAGGTAACCAAGTAAACTTGTTGACTTGAAGAAGATATCTCCGATAACTGGGATATTAGCCAAAAGAGGGAAATCAAAACGTCCAAAAGTTTGCGTTAAGTTATCCGTTTGTCCCTTGTTATAAAGCACCTTCACCAAGAAGACTGCCAAGGCTGGCGCCATCAAGTTAAGTACGGTACCACTGACAACATGGTCAGCACGAAAATGAACTGTAGCTACTGCGTGAATCAGTGAGAAGATAGCTCCGACTAATCCACCAACTAGAAGAGCCAACCAAGGAGTTAATGCTCCCAAATCTTGTGCAAATTCAAGGTTAAAAACAACTCCAGAGAAGGCACCCATGACCATGATTCCTTCAAGTCCAACGTTAACAACTCCACCACGTTCAGAGAAAACGCCTCCGATACTTGTGAAAATAAGTGGTGCTGAGTAAATCAACATTGAAGAAACCATAAGGGTTAGCATTGTTGTAATCGACATCCTTATTTACCTCCTTTAAGTTGTTTTCTTGGTTTGACAAAGCGTTCGATGATGTAGTGAACGCTGACAAAGAAGATAATTGAGGCTGTAACGATACTTACAAGCTCAGATGGTACTTGAGCAGCATTCATACCAGGGGCTCCAACTTGAAGCACTCCGAACAAGAAGGCTGCAAAGAGAATTCCAATTGGTGAGTTTGCAGCAAGTAGACTGACCGCCATACCATTAAATCCAATTGCCAATGATGAACCTTGAACATAGACGTTTTGGAAGGTACCAAGTCCTTCTACAGCTCCACCTAGACCTGCAAGAGCACCTGAGATAATCATTGATAGAATAATGGTGCGTTTAGCTGAAATACCTGCGTATTCAGAAGCATTTGGATTGAGACCAACTGCACGGATTTCAAAACCGAGAGTTGTCTTCTTAAGCAAGAACCAGATAACTGCAACTGCAATGATAGCAAAGAAAATCCCAATATTCATACGAGAGTTTCCTGTTAACTCAGCAAGCCAAGGTGTTTGATAAGTTGCGTTTGCACTTACTCGGATAGATGAGTCTGTACTTTGCATGATATCTTTAGGGAAAGAGTGGATAAAGGCATTACTTGTATAGAGAACAATGTAGTTCATCATGATGGTTACGATGACTTCAGATGTTCCAAGATAGGCTCTTAAAATACCAGGAATGGCACCAACGATTCCTCCAGCCACCAACGCAATGACAACCGTCGCAAGAATCAACAATGGACGTGGCAAATCTGGATTTGAAAGAGCGAACCAGCCACTCATAACCCAACCAGCGAGTGCTTGTCCTGGAAGCCCGACATTAAAGAAACCAGCACGACTCGCAACTGCAAATCCAAGAGCAATCAAGACTAATGGCCCCATGGCACGGAAAATTTCACCGATTCCACGAACACTACCAAAGGCTGTGTAGAACAACTCTTCATAACCCCAAATAGCATCATAGCCAAAAATCCACATGACGATGGCTCCAAGCAAGATTCCAAGGATAACAGAAATCAAGGGAACCGAAATTTGTTGTAATTTTTTAGACATCACTCTTCTCCTTTTTCCAATTCACCACCAGCCATCAAGACACCAAGCTCTTGCTTGTTGGTTGTTTCTGGCGTTACAATCCCTTGAATCTTACCATCATGGATAACAGCGATTCTATCTGAGACATTTAGAATCTCATCTAGTTCAAAGCTGACTACAAGGACAGCTTTCCCATTATCACGTTCTTGAATCAAGCGTTTGTGAATGTATTCAATGGCACCGACGTCCAAACCACGAGTTGGTTGGCTGACGATGAGGAGATCCGGATTTCGATCAATCTCCCGAGCGATGATTGCTTTTTGTTGATTTCCTCCAGAAAGGGCAGAAGCTGGAACAATCTCACTAGCAGCACGAACATCAAACTCCTGCATTAATTTTTTCGCATAGTCAATGATATTCGTATAATTTAAAATTCCCTTCTTGCTAAGAGGTTCTTTATAGTAGGTTTGAAGAGCGATATTTTCAGAAATCATCATTTCCAAGACCAAACCATCACGGTGACGGTCTTCCGGAACGTGACCAACGCTCAGTTCAGTAATTTGACGTGGATGCAATCCTACAATGGACTGGCCTTTCAATTCCACACTACCAGACTCAATCTTACGAAGTCCTGTGATAGCTTGGATCAATTCAGACTGACCATTTCCATCAATTCCGGCAATTCCGACAATCTCACCAGCTCGAACATCGAGTGAAAGATTCTTAACAGCAGGAACGCCACGGTTTTCATGAACAACCAAGTCTTTGATGGAAAGAACGACTTCTTTAGGTTGTGGTGCTTGCTTCTCAGTTTTGAAGGAAACAGAACGTCCCACCATCATTTCTGCCAAGTCAGCATTAGTTGCACCAGCAATTTCAACAGTCTCGATAGATTTACCACGACGGATAACTGTAACACGGTCAGACACAGCACGAATTTCATCCAACTTGTGAGTAATAAGGATGATTGATTTGCCTTCCTTAACTAGGTTCTTCATGATAGCCATCAACTCATCAATTTCTGATGGTGTTAAAACAGCAGTCGGTTCGTCAAAGATAAGAATGTCTGCTCCACGATAGAGAGTCTTCAAAATCTCAACACGTTGTTGAGCTCCGACAGAGATATCCGCTACCTTAGCAGAGGGATCTACCGCCAAACCATAGCGTTCAGACAATTCATTGATTTCTCGAGTTGCGCGAGCAATATCTAGCACACCGTTTTTGGTCAATTCACTTCCCAAAATGATATTTTCAGCAACTGTGAAGGCCTCTACCAACATAAAGTGTTGGTGAACCATCCCAATCCCTAGACTAGCAGCTTTCGATGGCGAGTCTAGTTTTACAACTTGACCGTTAACCACAATTTCACCACTAGTTGGTTCTAGAAGCCCTGCAAGCATGTTCATAAGAGTGGACTTACCAGCTCCATTTTCTCCTAAAAGTGCATGAATTTCACCTTTACGAAGTTCAAGGTTAATCTTGTCGTTAGCGACAAATTCACCAAAAACTTTGGTAATTTCACGCATCTCAATGACATTTTCGTGTGCCATGTGCTCTTCCTTTCAGAGTTTTATTTTGTTTCAATAAAACCTGCTAAAGAAACTTAGCAAGCTCTATTGAGACAAAACACTTTGTCTCAATTCTTAAAGAAGCGGCCACAGGCCGCTCCCCTAAGAAATGACTTTCATCCATTATTTTTCAGGAACTTTTACACTTCCATCAAGGATTTTAGCTTTTGCATCTTCAACAGCTTTTTTACCTTCTTCAGAAAGGTTAGTTGTTACTAGATCAACCCCTTTATCCTTCAATGAGTAAACGATCACTTGACCGCCAGGGAATTCACCTTTTTCAGTTTTGTTTGCAATATCTTGAACTGTTGTTCCGACTTGTTTCAAAGTAGAAGCAAGTACGAAGTTAGCTTCTTTACCGTCTTTAGAAGTATATTTACCTTCTTCAACTTGGTCACGGTCTACACCGATAACCCAAACTTTTTCGTCTTCATTTTTGCTTTCATTCAAAGATTTAGCTTCTGAGAAGACACCTGCACCAGTACCACCAGCTGCTTGGTAGATTACGTCTGCACCTGCAGCGTATTGAGCTGCAGCGATTGTTTTACCTTTAGCGGCATCACCAAATGAACCAGCGTAGTCTACTTGTACTTTGATAGATGGGTCAACTGACTCAACACCAGCTTTGAAACCAGCAGCGAAACGAGAAATAACTTCAGATTCCATACCACCTACAAAACCAACTTGTTTTGTTTTAGTAGTTTTAGCTGCTGCTACACCTGCAAGGTAAGCTGCTTCGTTATCAGCAAATGTTACACTTGCTACGTTCTTTTGATCTTTAATCACATCATCAATCAAAACATAGTTCAAGTCTGCATGTTCTTTCGCTGCTTCTTCAACTGCATTGTGAAGGGCAAAACCAACACCATAAATCAAGTTGTAGCTTCCTGCTGCTTGGTTCAAGTTGTTAGCGTAGTCAGCTTCACTTGTTGATTGGAAGTATGTGTAGCCTTTATCTTTTGCAAGATTGTGCTCTTTACCCCAAGCTTGAAGACCTTCCCAAGCTGATTGGTTGAATGATTTATCATCAACACCACCAGTATCTGTAACGATAGCTGCTTTAGTCTTCAAATCAGAAGATGAAGATGCTGCGTTACGAGAAGAGCGATTACCACATGCAGCAAGTCCAAATGCTGCTACTGCAACTAGACCAAGGCCTAGCCATTGTTTCTTGTTCATTACTGAACCTCCTAAATAAGATGCGCAACGAAGTTGCAAGTATGGATTGATTGGTCACAAGGACCTTGTCACTCAGAGAGTGACACAGACTATTGCAAGTCTGTAAATGAGTATGGAAGTAATTCCCCGACCGTCATCTCGACCGTCGTTTTATCTTTGGCGACTAGAGTCACCTTTAGATCTGGTTTAAAAAATTCGACCATAACCTGTCGGCAAGCACCGCAAGGCGAAATAGGTTTCTCAGTTTCCCCATAAACAATCAATTCTGAAAACTCTCGTTGTCCTTCAGAAACTGCCTTAAAGATAGCTGTCCTTTCGCCACAGTTAGTCAAGGGATAGCTAGCATTTTCAATGTTAACCCCTGTATAGATACTTCCGTCCTTGGCTACCAAAACAGCGCCAATCGGAAAATGTGAGTAGGGAACGTAAGCTTTTTTACTAGTTTCAATCGCTAAATCAATCAACTCAGTAGTCGCCATCTGCTAACTCTCCTTTTAAGATTGCTACACCAGAAGATGTTCCAATACGAGTAGCTCCAGCTTCAACAAAGGCAACAGCATCTGCATAAGAACGAGCACCACCAGCAGCCTTAACCCCCATATCAGGTCCAACTGTCTGGCGCATTAATTTAACATCCGGTAGGGTTGCACCACCTGTTGAGAAGCCTGTTGACGTCTTGACAAAGTCTGCTCCTGCTTTCTGAGCTAGCTGACAAGCTAGAACTTTTTCTTCATCAGTCAACAAACAAGCCTCGATAATAACCTTAACCAGTTTGTCTCCGCTTGCTTCAACAACAGCTCGAATATCTGACTCAACTAAATCAGCATTCCCAGACTTGAGTGCTCCAACATTGATAACCATATCAATCTCATCAGCACCATTTTGGATAGCTTCTTTGGTTTCGAAAGCTTTAACAGCAGATGTTGTGGCTCCAAGAGGGAAGCCTACAACCGTACAAACCTTAACATCTGTGTCTGCAAGACCAGATTTGGCATGAGCAACCCAGCAAGGATTGACACAAACACTGGCAAAATCATAATCTTTGGCTTCAGATAACAAACGATCAATTTGTTCCACTGTTGCATCTTGTTTTAAAAGCGTATGATCAATGTATTTATTTAATTTCATTTCGGTTTTTCCTTAAATTAGGAGATGATTTCGATAATTTCACGCGATTTTATCACTTCATCACTTATTTTAATTTTAACATATTTTTGGAAATCTGTAACTAGTTCCGGAGAAATTTTGCCATTTGTATATACTTTTGCAACAATTTCACCCTTTCTGACAAAGTCTCCAACTTTCTTCTCAAAAACAATCCCTGTCTCAAAGTCAAGGGCGTCTGTTTTCACTGCACGACCAGCACCCAATCTCATGGCAAAAAGACCAAACTCCATGGCTGGAAGTTCTGCGATAATACCATCCTCTTGAGCAGGAATATCAACTATATGGTCAACTTTTACTGGACGATAGAGGTCTTCTAAATCTCCACCCTGAGCTACAACCATCTCTTCGAATTTCTGGAGTGCCTTACCATTTTCAAGATGTTGCCTTACTTCCTCAACAGTTTTTTCAACATTTGCTAAAGATAGCATAATCTGGGCTAACTCGCAGATAAAATGACTAATATCTTCACGTCCCTTACCTTGAAGAATTTCTAGTGCTTCTAGGATTTCCAAGCGGTTTCCAATGGCACGTCCCAAGGGTTGACTCATGTCCGTAATGACTGCTACTGTCTTGCGACCTACAGCTTTACCAAGATTTACCATAGTTTGAGCCAATTCACGGGCCTCGTCCACTGTTTTCATGAAGGCACCTTCACCAACAGTAACGTCAAGTAAGATGGCGTCAGCTCCAGCTGCAATCTTTTTACTCATGACTGAGCTAGCAATCAAGGGAATAGTATCAACCGTTGCCGTCACATCACGAAGGGCATAGAGCAATTTATCAGCCTTAACCAGTTGATCAGACTGGCCAATAACTGAGACCCCAATCTCTTGAACTTGTTTGATAAATTCATCCTGATTTCGTTCGATCTGAAAACCTTTGATGGATTCTAACTTATCAATGGTCCCACCAGTATGACCCAAACCTCGACCACTCATCTTAGCCACTGGAACATCAAAACTAGCTACCAAGGGTGCTAAAATTAAGGTAACCTTATCTCCCACTCCACCAGTAGAGTGTTTATCAACCTTTATACCCTCAATAGCTGATAAATCAAATTCTTGACCTGTCTTCACCATGTTCATAGTTAAGTCAGAAATCTCATCGATAGTCATTCCCTGAAAATATACTGCCATAGCAAAAGCCGCCATCTGGTAGTCAGGGACGATTCCAGATACATACCCTTCAATCAGCCATTGGATCTCACTGGAGCTTAGTTCTTGGCCGTCTCTTTTTTTCTGGATTAGATCTACTGCTCTCATTCTTTTACACTTCTAAGGATGTAATATCCCTTATCTTTCTTTACAACCTCGCAATTGCCAAATACGTCTTCCATCTTACTTTTGGCACTTGGGGCTCCTTGTTTTTTCTGGATGACAATAGTCAAATCACCACCGTCTACTAAAAAGTCTATACTTTTTTCGATGATTTCGTGAACTACTTGCTTGCCTGCACGTATGGGTGGATTCGAAATGACATGGTCAAATTGTCCTTCTACCTGCTCATAAATATTAGACTGGAAGATAGTCGCTTGAACTTTGTTTTTTACTGCATTTTGCTGGGCTAAATCCAGGGCACGATTATTGATATCCACCATAGTCGCCTGAGCACCATAAGCCTTAACCAAAGACAAGCCTATTGGACCATAGCCACAACCAACATCAAGAATTTTTTCACCTTCTTCGACATCTAAACATCTTAGTAAGAGCTGGCTACCAAAATCAATCATTTTTTTACTAAAGACACCTGCGTCTGTCAAAAAGGTCATCTTTTGCCCAAGTAGCTCAACTCTAAGTTCATGAACGTCATGGGCTGCGTCTGGATTTTCTGCATAATACATTTTACTCATGACACTATTTTACCATAAAAATAAGTTATTTGTAAATCGTTTACAAAGGTATCAAGCCCTTGAATCACATTGTATTTTTTCAAAAATAATATAAGTTCTGATTAGGATTAGGGACCTAGTAAAAAGCTCCCTACTGCCATGGTAAGCGGAAAAGCAAAGATACAAGCTAAACCAAAAAAGAAGAGCCACCACTTTCTTTTAAAGAAAGCTAACACAAGGTAGCCAAGTCCTATGAGTGGCAATAAGATAAAAAGGACAAAGATAGTCCAGTTATAGGAGTAAGATCCTATTGAAAAGGAAAAATTCACCCAGTTTGGTGATAACCATAAAACAACTACAAATAGGCTGATAAAAACCAGCGTTTTTTCTCTTAATCTAGCTTTCATCTTAGTCCTCCTTTATAGGTTTTTCCTCTTAGATTTTAACAAAGAAAGCGCTTTTTCTCAATTGGTCAGATGGTTATTCTTTCTAAAATATGGTATACTAAGATATCAAACGAGGATATAGTATGACCAACGAATTTTTACATTTTGAAAAGATAAACCGCGAAACTTGGCAATCCTTGCATCGCAAAACAACCCCTCCCCTGACCGAGGAAGAGTTAGATTCTATTAAGAGTTTCAATGACCAGATTAGCCTTCAAGACGTTACGGATATCTATCTGCCACTGGCACATCTGATTCAGATTTACAAACGTTCCAAAGAAGATCTTGCCTTTTCAAAAGGCATTTTCCTTCAAAGAGAGAGCAAAAAACAGCCCTTTATTATCGGAGTTTCAGGAAGTGTTGCCGTAGGTAAGTCAACTACTAGTCGACTCTTGCAAATTTTGCTTTCTCGTATAGTTCCTGGAGCAAGTGTTGAACTGGTTACTACGGATGGTTTTTTATACCCAAACAGTGTCTTAATTGAGCAAGACATTCTCAACCGCAAGGGTTTTCCTGAGAGCTACGACATGGAAGCTTTGCTCAATTTCCTAGACCAACTTAAAAATGGGCAGGATGTTGATATACCTGTTTATTCCCATGAAATCTATGATATTGTCCCTGGTCAAAAACAACGAGTAGAAGCCGCTGATTTTGTCATTGTTGAGGGAATCAACGTATTCCAAAATCCCCATAATGACCGTCTCTATATTACTGATTTCTTTGACTTTTCAATCTATGTCGACGCCGCAGTCGAGGATATTGAAAGCTGGTATTTGGATCGTTTCTTAAAACTTCTTAGCTTTGCTCAAGATGATCCAAGTAGCTATTACTACCGTTTCACTCAACTTCCTCTTAGTGAAGTCAAGGATTTTGCCCACCAAGTTTGGACCAGTATCAACCTAACCAATCTCCAGAATTACATTGAACCTACACGAAATCGTGCAGAGGTCATTCTCCATAAATCTAAAAATCACGAAATTGATGAAATTTACTTAAAAAAATAATTTTCCCTTGTCAAAACGTAAGTTTTCAGATATAATGGTATAGTTAGTAAAAATGGAGGTAAGAACATTGGCAAACATTAAATCAGCTATCAAACGCGCTGAATTGAACGTTAAACAAAACGAAAAAAACTCAGCTCAAAAATCAGCTATGCGTACTGCTATCAAAGCTTTTGAAGCAAACCCATCTGAAGAACTTTACCGTGCTGCCAGCTCAGCTATCGATAAAGCAGAAACTAAAGGTTTGATCCACAAAAATAAAGCTAGCCGTGATAAAGCACGTCTTGCAGCTAAACTTGGTTAATTATTAACTGCATACAAAATGAGCTCTTCGGAGCTTTTTTTGTGCACATTTTCTGGAGGTTATTATGAAAATAGCTATCATTGGATATTCTGGATCAGGCAAATCCACTCTGGCAGAAAAACTAGCTAATCACTACTCTATCCCCAAACTTCATATGGATACTCTCCAATTTCAGCCAGGGTGGCAAGATAGTGACCGTGACTGGATGCTGAACGAAATGAAAACTTTTCTAGCCAACAACGAAAACTGGGTCATTGATGGCAACTACTCTTGGTGTTGTTATGAGGAAAGAATGGAGCAAGCTGACCAGATCATCTTTTTAAACTTCTCTGCTTGGAATTGTCTGCTAAGAGCCTTTAAGCGGTATTTAAAGTACAGAGGAAAAGTGAGAGAAAGTATGGCTAAGGGATGCCCCGAGCAATTCAATTGGGAATTTATTCGTTGGATTCTCTGGGATGGACGTACAAAAAATGCTAAGGAAAGATACCAATACTTAAACAATACTTACCCAGAAAAGATTCGTATTCTCCATTCTCAAGCAGAGATTGATTGTTTTTTGCGATCTTTAAAAAAGTAAACAATATAGTAGCATTTCATTAAAATCAGCATGTACTGATTGACTAAAAAAGGAAGATTTTCATCCAGAAAATCTTCCTTTTTTCCTTTTATTCAACAATTAAAAATAACTCAATCAAATTATAAATCAAATATAAGATTCCTTAGAAATGAAGAGAATCGTGTTCATAGTTTCTGAGGCGTGATACAAAAAACTGAAGGAAGTATAGTCCTACTTCTTTCAGTTTTTTATTGTCTCAATTTAGAAAAAACTTCTCCGATCTTACCTTCGATAACTAAATCAGCTTGGCTGTCTTGAGGAGTGCTGGACTTGTTGATAACGACAAGATTTGACCCTGAAAAATAATTGATGAGGCTAGCTGCAGGATAAACGACTAAGGAAGTTCCTCCAATAATCAATAAATCTGCTTGCTGAATGACTTGGGCTGCTCGACTAAATACGTCCATATCTAGCGATTCCTCATAAAGAGTTACGTCAGGTTTAACCACATTGCCACAATCTAAGCAGTGAGGAACTGGACCTTCAAGTGCCAAAAATGCATTCAAATCATAAAATCGATGACAGCCCAAACAGTAATTACGATCTGCACTACCGTGCAGTTTCAAAACTTTCTGAGACCCCGCCATTTCATGCAAGCTATCAATATTTTGCGTCACAATCGCCTTTAATTTACCTGTTTTTTCTAACGACGCTAGATAATCATGTGCTAAATTTGGCTTGGCATCTGGATAGACGAGATACTTTTTGTAGAAATCAAAAAAATCCTCTGGATAGCGTTCAAACATGGTGCGTGAAACCAATTGCTCGGCAGTAAAATGGCGCCCCAACTTAAGACTATAAACACCATCAGAACTTCGAAAATCAGGAATATTAGACTCTGTAGAAACCCCTGCACCACCGAAAAAGACAATTCTCTGACTTTTATCTATCAGTTCCTGTAATTGTTCAATCTTATCCATTTCACCCCTCCTTTAGTTTTTGTTCTAAAAAAGTTGAAAACCTTTAGCTTCTGTCAACCAGGCTTTCAACTTTATTTGATTATGATTTAAATGTTAAACTGACTACTTTTGATCCTTTGACACAATTTGACTTTCTTCAAAGTCCTTATTCTCATCTATTATAGGATTGAAGCAATGAACATGCTTATCATTTCGAGAACAAGAGTAATCACATGAATGGAATCTAACTTTAGTCTGCAATCAAGGTTTCTAGACCAACCTTCATCATATCTGTGAAATTATTTTGGCGCTCTTCTGCTGTAGTGTCTTCTTCTGGGTTAACCAAGCTGTCAGAAATCGTCATAATAGCAAGAGCATCAACATGGTGTTGGGCAGCAAGATAGTACAGAGCTGCTGCTTCCATTTCCACCGCTTTTACTCCCCACTTACCAAGTTCGATATTCTTCTCAAAGTAGTTTGAGTAGAAGACATCTGATGACAAAACATTTCCGACGTGAGTGGTCATGCCAAGGTCTTTGGCAATATGGTAGGCTTTATCAAGTAAATCAAAGCTAGCGATTTGTGGAAAATCATATTGAGGCCAATCATTGCGGATAATGTTTGAGTTGGTAGCAGCTGCTTGTGCCAAAACTAATTCACGGACATGAACATCCTCATTCAAAGAACCAGCAGTTCCGACACGGATCAATTTCTTCACTCCGTAGTCTACAATCAACTCACGGGCATAGATAGAGATTGATGGCATTCCCATCCCTGTTCCCATAACAGAAACACGGTGTCCTTTGTAGGTACCTGTGTAACCAAACATGTTACGGACTTCGTTAAAGCAAACAGCATCTTCAAGGAAATTCTCAGCGATAAACTTCGCACGAAGAGGATCCCCAGGAAGAAGAATTTTATCAGCAATTTCACCCTGCTTAGCAGCAATATGGATAGACATAATATAAGATACCAAGGGCGTAAAAGAGGCAAAGTAAAAATAGGAAATCCGACAAAGATGCCTCGCATCTAGGAGGATTTATCTTTTTTACACAGCCTCTAGCCCGGGTTCAGTTTCAAACCCGAACTACCCTTCCTTTCATTTTTTATAAACAAGACAGGCGACAGAGAACAAAGTAAAAATAGGAAACTGGCGACGCATTGTAAATGCTAGACAGTTTATCTTTTTTACACAGTTCTCCGCCCGTATTCAGTTCAGCTAATACGGTTAACCCATCCTTTCTTTTTTAATTGAGTAATTAGAAAAGCTTTCCGCTCGTGTTCAAATTAGAACACACGCTCTACCTTTCTATAAGATACCAAGCCCGTAAAAAGCACAGTGAAAATAGGGGATTGACGCAGCAAGTACTGGACTTGCAAGGCAATCGATCTTTTTCACACAGCTTTTAGGGCGGGTTCAATTGTAAGTTAGTTTTGAAAGTTGAGGCGATTACGGGTTCAATTTCAAACCCGAACTCCCTTTCCTTTTCTTTCATTTTTATATTTATTTTGTTAATGAATCCAAAAATGCATAGAGTTTTGCATTCATTTCTTGATAATCATATGCACGAATAGCTTCAGGCTTTTGAACATAAGTCAAATTCTTGCTTTGTTCTTCCAAAACTTCTTCACCATCCGCAGCAATTAAGAGCTCTACTGCTTCTGGATCAAATTCCAAATGAGCTTGGAAGGCATAGTGTTTAAGACTAAAGCGAATAATCTGACGTGGACAGCCTTGACTGGTCGCAAGGACGATAGCATCTTCTGTCAATCCTGGCATATCGCCATGCCAGTGTCCTGTATTTAGAGTCGGTCCAAGAACTTTGACATGTTCATCTTTTAAACCAGCTTCAGTAAGTGTTATTGGATAAACACCAATCTCACGCTCTGGACTATGTTCATACTCTGCGCCATAAGCAACAGACAAGAGCTGAGCACCAAGACAGACACCAACAATATAACGATCTGCCTTCATAGCCTTTTGAATCAGCTCAATCTCTGCCTGAGGATCGTAGTATGGAAAAGTTTCCCGATCTTCATCTGGCGATTGAGGTCCTCCCATTACGATCAAAAAGTCGATCTCATCCACTGTCTCTGGTAATGCTTCATTCTCATAGACTTTGGTCGTGGTCACTTGATGGCCACGCTCCTGCGCCCATTTTAGATAAGCGCCCGGCACTTCAAAGGTTTCATGTAAAATAAAGTGAACCTTCATCCTTTCTTCTCCCATCTCTTTCGAATCACGTAAGACAGACCAGCCGCAAGTACAAGCGGAATTGTCAAACTCCAAGTTTGGCCTGTAAATCCAAGGCTCAGGGCAATGGCTGTCAGAGGAGCTTTTAAGGTCGTCCCTAAAAAGACGGTCGCTCCTAGTAACATCCCTAGAGCAGGATCTAGATGAATCCCAACTGCTGTCAAAAGCAAGGTCACTAGGTAGCCAGAGCCAATCCCTAAGGCAAATGATGGTGTCAAAGTTCCCCCATAAGCACCATTGCGCAAGAGGAGATAAACCAGAAACCCCTTCACTGCAAGAGCCAGTGGAAGATAAGGAATCGACTGGCTAGACAAGAGGGCTTGCGCTAGTACCTGGCCATTTCCCATAAAGATAGGGAAAAAGGCTACTAGGCTCCCCAGCACTAGAAAGGCTAGAGGAAGAGCCCAAAGAATCGTCCCATCCTTCCGCCGTTTGTGACTAGCCCGCTTGGCGAGGAAAGTAAAGACCAGAGCCAAGGGAGTAACCAAGAAAGCAATCACAATAGCCTGAAAGAAACTGCTAGCCGACCATGAGACTGCGGACAGGTGATAAATAGCCTCTTGACCAATGATGGACTGAGCGACCCAGGTGGCCAGATAAGTGCTGATCAAAACCAGTAGAAGGTTTTGCCAACTGTAGGCGAGTCCTAAGGTCTCAAAGACAAACAAGCTACTGGCAAAGGGAACTTGATAGACCGAAGCTAAACCAGCTCCAGCACCACAGGCAATCAAGACTTTTCGCTCTTTGAGGGCTAGAGAAAAACCTTTCGCCAAGCGACCAGCTAGAAGAGCCCCGACCTCACGTGGTGCTCCTTCTTTTCCGACCGATGCACCTGCTCCGACAATCGCAACCTGCATACCTGCATGAAGGAGCTGGGCTAAGGGCGCTGGTTCTCTGTCTCCAGCTAAGTCAATTTGCTGGCGAATAGACAGAATCTTATAACGCTTTTGCAGGACATACCAGAAGCCAGCTGACAAGCACCCAGTCACACATAAGACCAAAAATCTACGGAGACCTCCAGCTTCTTGAAATTGCTGGAGTAAATCCGACTCATCTTGGCCAAAAGCCAGCCCTTGCACCCCTTCTAGTAGATAATGACAGGCAATTCCGACCAGACCCGTCCCTATTCCTAATGATAAAGTGGCTAGAAGCACTCTCAGTCCATAGGGAATACTTTGGAGTCGTACTCTCATAGTCTTACAATTCAGCAAGAATCGCTTTCAGCAAGCCTTTAAAGTCGCCTTTGACACGTTCGGTCACTTCTACTACTTCTTCGTGGTTAAGTTCCTCTTGGAAACCAGCCGCAAAGTTGGTAATACATGAAATACCAAGAACTTTCAAGCCAGAGTGAGCTGCCACGATAACTTCAGGAACAGTGGACATACCAACCGCATCTGCACCAAGTGTCTTATATGCACGGATTTCAGCTGGAGTTTCATACGTTGGACCAGTTACACCGATATAAACACCATCATCAAGTTTAACACCAAGTTTTTCAGCAACTGCATGAGCTGTAGCACGATATTCTGGAGTGTAGGCTTTTGACATGTCTGGGAATCGTGGACCGAAGTCATCCAAGTTTTCACCGATTAGAGGGTTTTGGCCTGTCATATTGATGTGGTCAGTGATAGCCATCAAAGTACCAGGACCAAAGCCGATACCTCCAGCAGCATTGGTAACAATCACACCTTCACAGCCTAAAACTTTCATAACACGAACTGGAAAAGTCACAACTTCAAGAGGATTTCCTTCGTAGAAGTGGAAGCGTCCTTGAAGGGCTAAGACTTTACGTCCTGCAAGCTCACCGTAAACTAATTTTCCAGCGTGTCCAACAACAGTTGAACGTCCCCAGTTTGGAATTTCAGCGTAGTCTACAACAACTGGATTTTCGATTTCTTCAGCAAGTTCTCCCAGTCCTGATCCAAGAATCAAACCGAACTCTGGTGCTTCTACTCCCTTTTCTTTTAAGAAAGCAGCTGTTTCATTGATTTTTGCTAATAATGTCATTGTCTGTCTCCTTCATAATCTTTTAAAAATTGACCGATTTTGTCAAAAGTTTTAGCATTTCGAATAGTAATATTACGATAGAAAGGCATCTTTAGCAGGTACTTGTGATAGGCTGTTTTGCTATAGGTTTCTTCTGAGAATTTGCCCCAGAAGATTCCCAGTTTCCCGAAATGAAGCACTTCATCTACCAGTTCCATACTTTCGACTTTCTCGATGACTTGCTTGGTATCCAGTCCCTCAGTATAAAAGAGAACATCCTTTCGAGCCATTTCTTGGAACCACCATTCCGGAAGAGTTCTAAGCTCCTCTTCGTAATCTTCTTGACTTAACAAGGAAAAATGTTGGATAAATGGATAATGCTTGTCAAAGAAAGCCTGTAAGATCTCCACTAGTTGAGTCTTCGAGATACTTGTGTCAAAGAAAATATTGCCACTATTGATGTAGGTTTCAACAGTTTCCAATCCCAACTCTGTCAATTCTTGACGAAATTGGGCCATGACCACCTTATGTTTCCCACCGACATTGATCCCTCTAACCAGTAATGCCAAGCGAGTCATCTTAAACCAATTTATCTAAGAAGCTTTCACCAATCATAGCCTTATCTACGCCAAAGTTATCAGCGATTGTCGCAGAAATATCAGCAAAATGACCGATTGGTAGGTGTCCATTTCCTTTTAATGATGGGCTGTAGACCAAAAGTGGAATGTATTCACGAGTATGGTCTGTACCAGCATAAGTAGGATCATTACCATGGTCAGCAGTAATCATGAGTAGATCATCTTCAAGCATAGCTGCGATGATTTCTGGCAAGCGTTCGTCAAACTCGTGCAAGCAATCGCGGTAGCCGTGGGCATTGCGACGGTGACCATAGAGAGCATCAAAGTCGACCAAGTTAGTGAATGAGAATCCTTTTTCAAACTCAGTAAGGCCCATTGTTGTCAAAAGCGTATCAATTCCATGGCTATTTGACTTATTGTGGCCCATATCATGGTTCACCCCAGCACCATTAAAGATATCGCTAATCTTACCTACTGAGTAAGTATCAATACCTGCTTCGTTGAGTTTGTCCAAAACTGTTGGAGCAAATGGTGATACAGCCAAGTCACGACGATTTGCAGTACGTGTGAAGTTTCCAGGCTCACCAACATAAGGACGTGCAATGATACGACCTAGAAGAGCTGGACGTTCCAATGTAATCGAACGAGCGTACTCACAAATACGATAGAGTTCATCCAAAGGAATAATGTCTTCATGGGCAGCTATTTGAAGAACCGGGTCAGCTGATGTATAGATAATCAACTCACCTGTTTCCATTTGGCGTGGTCCAAAATCATCGATAACAGCAGTTCCTGAGTAAGGTTTGTTTGCTTCACGGATTACTTTACGACCTGAAAATTCTTCAATCTTTGTAAGGATTTCTTCTGGGAATCCATTCCAGAAAGTATCGAAAGGTTCAGTGATATTGAGGCCCATGATTTCCCAGTGACCTGTCATGGTATCTTTACCTAATGACACTTCCTCAAGTTTAGTGTAGTAACCACTAGGATTTGCTTCTGCGGGAACAGTTTTTAGTGCTGTCTCACGCTCGATATTCCCAAGACCAATCTTAGCCATGTTAGGGACATTCAAACCAACTGATTTTGAAATATGGCCAAGTGTATCAGATGCTCCATCTGGAACCCCTGCATTGACAAAGTTATTAGCATCTGGTGCTGCACCGATTCCTACAGAATCAAGTACCACCAAGTGAATACGTTTAAATTTTGACATTGTTTGCCTCCTTTATTTCCCTTTTGTTGAAGTTAAAATCTGAACGCCAGCTTGCCCTGCAACAATGACTTTATCAACCATTTGATTAAATAAACCGTGCTCAACAATACCGACCTGAAGATCCAGTTGATGACCAAAAGCAATCGGATCTTCAATAACACCTAAATCAAGATCAATGATGAAATTTTTCATATCCGTCACAAAGCGTTGCCCATCTTTTTCACGAAAACTTGGCTTGTAACCAGCTTTTTCAAAACGACGGAAAACCTGTTCTGCTCCGTATTGGACAACTTCGACAGGTAGTTTGAAAGCGCCCAGTTTCTCAACCATTTTGCTCTCATCTACCACCCAGATATACTGTTTGGTTGGTGTCGCAACTACTTTTTCCATTAGAAGCGCACCACCGCCTCCTTTGATACCATTAAACTGGCGATCTACCTCATCAGCTCCATCAACAGTCACGTCCACCTCATCCACCTCGTCAATCGACTTAAGTGGGATATTCAATCCTTGTGCCTGTTTTGTCGTTACACTCGAGGTCGTTACTGCTGTAATTTGAAGTCCTTCTTCTTTAATTCTACGTCCGATCTCCTCTACGAAATAATAGGCAGTCGAGCCTGTTCCAAGTCCTACAACCATTCCGTCGGTTACGAACTCAGCAGCCTTGATGCCTGCTATTTTTTTCAGATTTTCCACTTAAACACCTCCAAACAAAAAGCTACTTTTATTATAACATGAATACGCTTTAAATTCATCCTTGCACTAGAAAAACCCGAACATTTTATTTCGGGTTTCTGATTCTTATTTAACCATGTCAGGATCGTAGTCATAAAATCCTGTGTCAAGGAAACGATTTTTGGGATGTAGTTTACGGACTTGCTCATCCAACAAGAAGGCTTGGTCATGCGTAAAGCTTCCCTCTTGAATCAAACTACGGGCTTGGATGAAGAGTTTTGCAATCTCAACAAAATCTTGCCCTGGAGTATAAAGTCCTTCTAGCTTCCAATGAGTGAAACCATGTTCTACCAACTCTGGCAATTTAGTCATCAAATCAAGGTCGTTATTGGCAAAAATGTGAGTTCCATGATTGTCTTCAAAAATAGAGTAATGGCTATCTGGATCACTAGGCTCTGCTAAGAAGAGGTCACGTTGACGTGTTTTTTCATCATCAATCTGAGTAAAATTATAGTAATTCTGCAGGAGTGGACGCTTAGAGTGGTGGATAACACTTGCTCCATAGACCAAAATTTCAGCAGGAATTTCCAAAATTTCAGGCATTTTAAAGAGCTCTGCAGATGGAATTTCGCGAGCCAATACTGCCTCAGAAGCGCCAGCCTTTTGTCCCCAGAAATTAATCTGACGGCTGCTAGTTACCATCGTTGAGGCATCATAGATAGTTTTAAAAGAATAACCATCACGATTGACAACATAAAAGACACCCGCATCCCCAACAGTAATGTAGTCTGTTTTAATTTCTTCCAAGAAATCAAGAAAGGGTTTGATACGATCCATCATATCCTGATGCATAAGGGCATTGACCGCTACGATCAATTCCTTACCTGCATCATGAACCAGACCAGCGATGGTTCTCAGTTCATCATAAGAAAAAGTCTTTGGTAGGCGAAGCCCAAAATCTTTCTCACCGACATAGATGCGGTCAACTCCCGCCTCTAGTAATTCTTTTACTTGTTCAATGCTTTCAGCAGTTGCTGTAATAATAATCTTTTCCATAAGAAAAATTATACCACATTTCTGAAAAATCAGCTATTCCCTAAAATGATAAATTTACTTATTATTTTTGTAACCTTACTGTAATAATTTTTTTCTTGAAAAATGGTAAAATGAAAGAGTACTGTTAAGGAGAGAATCATGCCCGTAAGAAAATATCAATCGTATGAGTTTGAAGAAGAGGAAACTCAAACAACGCTATACCAAGACTATGTTCCAGAAACCACTTCCGTTGCTAGTTTGAAGGAAGTTCTTTTCTTTGTAAACATTGCTTGTTTTTGCGTCTTTTTAGCCTTATTTAGCTTCATCTTTTTAGCCCTCAAGTTTAATACAGTTCTGGCTTTTAGCCTAGCAATTGCCTTGAGTTTAGCGGCATCAAACTTTCAACGTTCAATGATTAAGAAGAAATTATATTAGATTCAAAAGGTCGGGATTTTTGTCCCGACCTATTTTTTCTACGATAACTAAAGAGCTGCGACTAGAAAAGCGATACTTGGTCTACCGCTTTCTAATTCACAGCTTTTTTTATTTATTTTTACGCTTGGATGGTGTTTGGATGGCGATTTTTACTTCAAAAATCGTACCATGTGGTTTGTTATCCTTAACACTGATGGTTCCTTTTAAGGCATCGACAATCTGTTTTGCTAAAGACAAACCTAACCCAAAGCCGCCTTTTTGGCGAGTACGAGCTTTGTCAACTCGATAAAAGCGATCAAAAATTTTCTTTTTATCTGCTGCAGAAATACCAATTCCATCATCAGCTACTGACAAATAGAGATTACGCTCCGTCGTAGCAATGACAAAATGAATATCTCCTTCTTCTTCAGTGTACTTGACAGCATTGTCAAACAAGATAGTCATCAGTTGCTTAAGAAGAAGCTTATCTGTTATGATGGTCCGATGAATACGATTTTCAAAATGAAAAGCACGGTTATTTTCAGACGCAATCATTTCATAGTTGGTAAAAGTTGTGTTAAAGAAATCCGGCTCTACCTCTCCTAACTCCGGTTTAATACCGTCATCACGACGAGCTAAATTAAGTAGATTAGTCGTTAAAAATCGCATGTTCCGAACTTCTTCTAGACTGGAGGCAATACTCTCACTTGACTCCATAATGGTTGCCTCAGGTTTTCTGAAAAGAGTTTCTAGACGATTTTGAAGAACAGCCAACGGAGTTCGTAACTCATGACTGGCATTTTCCACAAAGCTCTGTTGCTTTTGCATGCTCTCAAGTAAAGGTTTGACACTGACACGCGCAAGATAAAGGCTGGCAAGGATGGATAAAATCCAGAAGCTAGCCATGACTACCACGATTAATTGCTCGTGATTTTGACTGATTTGCTCTATCTGACTGGTATTCATCAAAACCGCTGCATACTTGATATTGGTCGAGACAGAATCGATATTTATTTCAGATAAAATCACTCGGTAAATCTCATCCTGCCCATAGCTATTCTGAACATGAAGCTGTCTAATGTGATTCAAATCCTTTTTATTAAATGTAACCCTATCAAGACCTAAAAAGCGATTTCCAGCTACTAGTTGATTTAAATTAGAGTCCAATAAAATCACTTCTGTATTGGAACTGACCGTTGGTTTTTTATCCGTTGATGGAGTCACGGATTGACTATTGAAATCTTTGACTTCATCTGTTGCTCGATTAACAGCCAACTGGATGACATCTTGAGGATTGCCACTGAGAGACAGAAGCTTCTCATCAACCGATGTGTAGAGACTGGAGTGCATAACCTGCAAGATAATCAAGGTCATAGCAGAGAAAATCAGAGTAAATACTCCAAAGTTACGGATAAAGTAGCTAAAATCTTCTGCATACCAATTCTTTTTAAATTTATTAAACATGTTTTAAAATATACCCAACACTACGCAAGGTTTGGAGGTTTTCAGCAAAGACTGATCCCTTTAATTTCTTACGAACTTTTGATACGTAAACCTCTACGACAGAGATAGTGGTGTCACTATCAAATCCCCACAAACGGTCAAAAATCTGGGTTTTGGGTAAGATTACATTTTGATTTTGGAGGAAATAAACCAAGAGATCAAATTCTTTACCCAATAATTCAACAGCAGTCTCATTGACTTTAACCTCATTAGTAGAGAGATTGACAGTCAAATCACCATAGGAAAGGGTATTTTCATTGAATTTGCCAGAACGTTTGAGCAGGGCCTGGATACGCATCTTGAGTTCTTCTAGATAAAATGGTTTTGTTAGATAATCATCTGCCCCAAGCTCAAATCCGTGTCCCTTATCATCGAGACTTTCCTTGGCTGTCATGATCAGAACAGGAGTCGAAATACCTTTTTCGCGCAATTCTTTTAAAACTTGGAACCCATTTTTTTCAGGCAACATCAAGTCCAATAGAATCAAATCATAAACACCACTTTCAGCCTCATAAAGACCTTCTTCTCCATCAAAAACCTGCATGACATCTGCAAAATCATCCAAGAAATCAAAGACTGAATTTGACAGGCCTAGGTCATCTTCCACTAATAGAATTTTGATCATCAAAAATTCCTCCTTATTATACCTATTATAGCAAAAATATCTTAAAAAAAACTCAACTTCCCTTGTTTTTCCAAGAGAAAGTTGAGTTTTTGTCATCTATTTAGACTAGAATCTTTTAAGCTTTGCTATATTGAGCTACAACTGCTTCAACTGCTGCTTTTTCACGCTTAATCAATTCAACGCGAGCTGCGATATCCTTAATTCCCATGCGGATATTACGGCTAAGGGCAAGGTCAGAAAGTTGTGGTTCATAGAATGCCTTGTATTCTGCCAAGCGTTGCTCTGTTTTAAAGATGTGTGATGGGAAGATGACAAAACTGTCAAAACTCATATCACCACCAAGAGCTGCCTTAATCCAATCCCAGTTTTCACGTGCCCACACCCATACAATTTCTTGAGTTGCTTGGTGTCCGAGGAATTGGAGATACCATGCTGAAAGGTCCTGTGGTTTCACGACAAATTTGTCCTTCCAAGTTGCAAGCAGTGTTTGGATGTTCTCTGCATCTGTCGCATAAGCAAGGGCTGCTGCCAATTGGCGTTTAAAGGCGGCATCTGTCGCATGAGTATAGAGATCGAGATAAGTTGCGACCAATTCCTTAGTCTCATGGTGTTTCATTTCATTGATGAGAACTTGTGAACGAATAGCTGCTGGAAGTCCTGAAAGATTATCCTTGTGGGCTGCGAAAATTTGGCTAGCAACTTGACTAGCTTCTTCATCATTTGAACGAATCATCATAGAAATGGTTAATTGACGAACCAATTCATCCTCATCAGATTCACCTTCTTTAGCTTCAAAGCCAAGACGGTCATAGTTGTAACGAGCCAGTTTAGCAATAAGGGCTTTAAAGGCTTTTTCTGCCTCTGTTCCTTCATCAATGAAGCGTTCAAGGGCTGTAATAACTTGAGAAACGGCAGCAACAACTAGGTAAGATTCTTCTTGTGCCAATTGATCCACTACTGGAAGCAAGTCTGCGTATGAAATGTGACCAGCTTCAGCTAGCAAACGACGTTCTTGAACGATTTGAAGTTTGCTTGTGTTATCAAGTTCTACTAATTCTGAAAGAACAGCATCCAATAAGTCGCCTTGATAGTCTGTAATGTAATGTGCTGTATTTTCTGTGTTAAGACGAAGGGCTCCTTTGTTTTCAGCAAGAAGTGCTGCATAGCCAGGAATTTCGATGCTTTCTGTTTCGAGAGTATCTGGTAGTCCTTTCCAGTTGCTGTTAAGTGGCACTACCCAGAGACGGTTCTTGTCTTCGTGTTCACCGATGAAGAATTGTTTTTGTGAAATCTTCAAAACATCATTTTCAACTGTGGCAGTAAGGACTGGATAACCAGGTTGTTCCAACCAAGAATCCATGAAAGCTGCTACATCACGACCAGATGCTTGTCCAAGTGCATTCCAAAGGTCACGACCAATGGTATTTCCGTATTGGTGTTTTTCAAAGTAAGCATGCAAACCTTTAGCAAAATCAGCATCTCCTAACCAACGGCGAAGCATGTGCATGAGACGGCTACCCTTAGCATAAACAATAGCAGGGTCAAAGAGAGTATTGATTTCGTCTGGATGAGTCACTTCTACGTGAACTGACTGAACACCATCTGTCGCATCACGTTTAAGAGCTGAAGGAACACCACTTGTTTGGAAGTCTTCAAAGATATTCCAGCTTGGTTCGATGGCGTCCACACAGACATATTCCATCATGTTAGCGAAGCTTTCATTGAGCCAAAGGTCATCCCACCACTTCATAGTCACAAGGTTACCAAACCATTGGTGAGCAAGCTCATGGGCAATGACAAGAGCAACTTGTTGACGACTGGCAAAGGTTGAGTTTTCGTCCACAACCAAGTAAACTTCACGGTAAGTGACAAGACCCCAGTTTTCCATAGCACCTGATGAGAAGTCAGGAAGGGCGATATGAAGAGATTGAGGAATTGGATATTTGACACCATAGTAGTCTTCGTAAAATTCGATTGAACGAACAGCGATGTCTAGTGAGAATTCAAGGTTAGAAAGTGGATGTGCTTTGGTTGAGTAAACACCTACCAAAGTACCATTTTTAGTTGTAGCAGTTACCCCTTGCAAGTCTCCAGCCGCGAAAGCTAGCAAGTAAGAAGACATACGTGGAGTTGTCTCAAATTTCCAGATACCAGTTTCCTTGCGGTTTTCAACGTCAATCTCTGGCATGTTAGACAAGGCCAATTCACCTTCTGCTTGGTCAAATCGAAGAGCTAGATCAAAGGTTGCTTTGGCTTCTGGTTCGTCCACACATGGGAAGGCTTCACGAGCAAAGTGACTTTCAAACTGAGTTGACAAAACTTCCTTCTTAACACCATCAACTGTATAGTATGATGGGTAGATTCCTGTCATGTTGTCTGTGATTTTACTTGAAAATGCTAGAACCAATTCAACTGAACCAGCTTCTTCAAGTTCGATATGAAGAGCTTCGTTTTCATTATCAACTGTAAATGGACGAGCTTGGCCTGCTACTTCAACAGAAGCAATTTCTAGGTCTTTTTGGTGAAGGGAAATACGGTCACTTTTAGCTTGACCAGAAATGGTTACTTTTCCTGAAAACGTCTTGGTCTCACGACTCAAGTCTAAAAACAAATCGTAATGTTCAGGAACAAATTTTTCGATATAATGTTCTACTGCTTGCATCATTTTCTCCTATTCTAAATTTCTGAGCAAATGCTCTAGTTCAAACATACCTATTTTATCATATTTTAAGTCAGAAAAAAGCTTTGGACGATGATTTCCAAAACTTTCTTCCTTCTAGTAGTCTACAGAGGGTAGACCTTGCGAAATTCTTCCAAAACAACCTTGCTTTCAGGTGTAAAAGTCAAACCTGCTTCTCCTAGGCAGTCTCTGAAAAAGTCCTCATGAACCTGACGCCAGTAGGCCAGAGATTTGTCTCCTTCGCCTTCCTTGTAGGCATGGTCGGCTGAAACCTGATGGAAAGGCTGAACGGAAACCTTTGTAATTTCGACGATGCAAACAGCTTGATCCTTACTGTCTAAAATAACATCAAAGGTCCCTTCTTGGGGAAGAGGTTCGTCCTCTACTGCGTAAAGATCGTAAGCTGAAGCTGTTGCTGTTTTTTCTCCTTTAAAGACCAGATCCGCTAAAAGGTCTGGATCCACTCCAAAGGCCCAGGCGTCTATCTCATCTCCGATAGAGGGGTTGATTTGCTTGTAGGCATTCCACATTTCTTGAGGTGTCATAGGTTGCTCCTTTGTATTTTTTTACTTTCTTCTTTTACACGTTTGAGATGGTCTGGATGGTCAATCTCTAAATTAAAAATCTCTGGAATAGAACTGTAGTGGATCATGCATTTGATATCCATCTGATTCATTCTTTGCATGAAAGAAGCATTCAGATATCCTGCCACGGCGAAATCTATCTTTTTCGTCCTTGCTTTATCCTGTATCTGTCTCAGCATTTCTAACATAATGGGACTTTCCATATCATGCCATTGACTGTTCCTCACAGTCGCAAAAACAAAAGAAGTCAAATCATTCATTCCCACTACAATCTTTGAAATACCAGTTTCCAGTATCCTGTCCAAGTCAAAATAAGCTGACGGTAATTCAATCATTGTGCCAACTTTTCCAGCAAAACCATACTGATGTAACACTCTAATAGCTTGTTTTAATTGGTCGGCATCATTGACAAAAGGAAAAATAACGGACAAATTGGGATTGGTTTGATAAACTTCTGTAACGACATATGCCTCAGCCTGAAATTCATCCAAACACGCCAGTAAACGCCTAGTCCCTCTATATCCAAATAAGGGGTGGCGTTCATCAAAATACTCTTTAGTCCCGTCTAGACAATTTGCTTCTGCATTTGTTAACTCTGAAAAGCGATACCAGACTTCTTCATCTGGGTACAAATGGCAAATAGTGTCTAGATAATCTTTTACAAATTGCTGACAACTTTTTAGCAGTATATTTTGACTAATCTCCCTCACCAAATATTCGCCACGAATCATGCCGACGTGGTGCAATAGTTGTGGGTAAACTTTTTCAACAATTCTTTCGCCACTAAGAGCTAGTTGATTTTGCATAGCCATTCACCTCGTCTTAAAAGATACATTATCACATATCATTATATGACACTTTCCTCTAGTTCAAAAGCTTCATAAGGTTCAGCTAACTTATATCCTAAAAATTCTGCTACTTTTTTAGAAGCCTCGTTATGAGCATCCCAAAGTGGAAACATATCTCTATTATTTAAACTCTCTAGAATCATTGTAGCACCAAGCTTTTTTGCAAATCCATTTCCTTGTTCGTTTGGTCTAGTTGCAACTTCCACTTCAACTGCTCCACGGTAAACTAACCCTGACGAAATCCCAGCAATCACTTCATTATCTTTAAGAATAACAAAGCCAAATCCACCTTTTAAAGCAAAATCTTGGTAGGACTCAAATTCCCCCTGTAAATCTTGTGACCATTCTTCCTCAGAAAGGCAGTTATAAATACGATTATCAATAGGCACAATATTGTAACCTTCCTCTATATGAGTAACTAGATCATTTAGAAATTCAACTTTAAAATTTGCCTTATCCTTAAAAGAATAGCGAGTAAAAGAAATTAACCCACCTTGCTGATGCAGAAAATCTTGCCACTTAGTGTCTTCTGAAATAATAATCTTATAATCTAAACCATATTGCCTAACAAAATCTTCCCAAAATCTGGAATCCAACTCCCCTGCTAGGTATAGAAAATTCCCAATATCATAAAAGCTCGTTGTCCTATCACTGTTTCGATAAACAGTCCCGATTTGAGATTTAAGACCATAGAGAACCATATATTTCTTCCATGTTTTAAATAGTTCCATTATTCCTCAATTTTACCTTCCAATTCTTATAGCTTGTCATGTCCAATTCTGGAAATCCTCGTAACTCTGCCTTCGCCTTCAATACTAAGGGTGAGGCATTTTCTTGGGTCATTTGCTCAATAGGGACCCAAACTACATTTGCTGAATCATTGCTTCCATCAAGAACCTCTTGAGGAAGGGATTGTTGAGTGCCTTCGAAATCGAGTACGATATCATAAAAGGCCATGATATGGTGAACTGCGAAGTCTTCACCATTTTCTTGAACCATCACATCGTAAATTCTAGGATTTGAATAACTGCTAAGAGAATACCCTGTCTCTTCAAGAACTTCTCTCTTGAGAGTTTCTGTCAGCCCCTCCACTACTTCCTGACTACCACCAGGTAAATCAAAACGATGTTGATAAGGTCCTCTCGTTTTCTCAATGCAAAGCAATTTCCCATTCTCATAGCAAATGCCATAGACACCAAAGTGATTTTTGATTTCCATATTCCACTCTTTCTAAAAGTCAAAGATTTCTAGCTCACCTTATCCCTTAAAAGGAAAGAGGCTATAGATTTCATGTTCCTTGATATACTTCTTCAGTATCTCCATATTCTCTTCAATTTTTGCCTGAATATCTGTCTCTTCACACGTTGACTCAGCAATAAAGAGGTGAATCTTCAATAAATCTGTCAAGTATAGCAGACGACGTTCCATTTCTGATTCAGGACTTGAAGCTTGCTTAATTTTTGCAAGCTTTTGCTCCAAGCTATCACCATTCAAAAATCTCTGATGAACTCTCCTTCTTATGTTTTGAGTGGATTCCTCCCCTTGTTCTAACGGAGACAAAAGGAGTTTTTTATAGGCAGATAGCTTATTTTCTGTTTCTCTTTCCATATAGGCCAATAAAACCAGAGAACTATCAACAAAGGTCCAAGTGTTATAATCCCCTTCAAATGGGACTTGTATGACATTCTCCAATAATTTCTTAGCCATTTCCTCTTGACTATCCAGATAAAGTAAATAGGCCAGATGATTCAGCGACTCGAGATAGCTAGCTTGGGGTTTTTTATTCTTTTTGGGAACCTGGTTTAAATACGATACTAACTCAGCATCATTTTCAACCTCTTCGATTAGTTCTTTCACTTTCATTTCTTTTCTCCTATCCAGTTCACTTTTTGTTATTTAGAAAGGCTTTTCTCAGATAAATTTTATCGAAATAGATATTCTTTCGCTGTCGCTTGGACATCCGGGGAAAGGTAGCGCTCTATCAAGTCACCTGTCCCTGTAGTATATTCCTCCAGAGGGACATCTTCTCTTTGGTTCCAAAAATTTGAAAAAGCAAAATAGAATTCAAAAAACTCCGTCAAACTTGCGCTGAGTTTATTGAAGTTAGGATCTCCTGGACTGCCCGCGTAAACTGGAGAACTTTCATCTTTCATATCACAGAAAAGAATATCGTCTGTATCTGTAGTAGCGAATATCTGGTATTGTCCTTCACTAAACTGAAGAATATCTTGTAAGGCCCAACATTCGACTGTCCTTGCAGGAGAATCTAATGCCAACAAAATGATATTAAAATTTTGATTAGCAAAAAATAAATCCTCATTGAACACTACATGTTGATAATAATCAAGTAATTCTCCTGTAAAATCTGAGGACTGGATCCTTAATTTTTCGTTTGAAAAACTCACCGATTGGGGAATAAACGTTGTTTCCTCATAGAGTTTAATGATCTTTTTTAATACAGTAACTACTGTCATTTTTCTCTCCTCAGTCATTCGTCTTACGTCTCCTTTAAGAATTCCAGCCATATCTTCACATCTGGATTTATCTCATGTGCTACCTCAGCATGCTTTCTATAATCCATATCCAAGTAGCCTTGTTCATTCCGGAAAATGATACCTTGCTCATAACACGTTTTAAGGGTTGCAAGCATAGATTTCAATGACAGGTATTCGACCTGATCCCCCTCTTCAAATACATAAAAACCAAGTATTTTCCCCTGAGCTTCTGGAGCCAGGATCATGGCATAAAAATCTCCTCCTCCGCTAGCAAAAATTGGGAACCAAGACTTCTCCCAATCATCCGTTTCTTTTAGTTCCAAGTAG
Source organism: Streptococcus sp. SK140 (assembly GCF_000259525.1). Taxonomy (NCBI): domain Bacteria; kingdom Bacillati; phylum Bacillota; class Bacilli; order Lactobacillales; family Streptococcaceae; genus Streptococcus; species Streptococcus sp. SK140. Next base: position 28,285 of record NZ_AJML01000014.1, read on the forward strand.
GTCTGGATACTTTCTTCCAGAGACATCAAATAGAAACCAGGAAAAAATGCCAGCTCACCGAGTGTGATTCCGTCACTATCTTTTGATCCGTTTCTCCAAGCATAAAGGGCATGCAAATCCTGGTTCGGCTGTAATGGAATTTCCTCAAATAATTCTTGAATTTTTTGAGAAGATAATCCCGGATTTAGATGATCTAAACAAGAATGATCTAGCTGTTGGAGACTTTTTTCAATCTCATTTAATAATTGGGTGATCGTTTCCATTTATTCTCCTTACCTTGTAGTTCAGTACCTTCGTCCCTAAAAAAGAGCTTGCGATTATTCAATCCCATCCTCTTTGTTATACTCTATCATGCATTTTACCGCATATTCTACCCATTCCCAAAAATCGTTAAACTCATTCCGTTGCTCCCATCCTTCGGCAGCAAAGTCATGAATAAGTTGGACCTTATTTCCCTTTCCTATTTCAAAACAAGCTGTATCATCACAATCTCCTCTTTTAGCAAATGGAATCAACTTTCTGCTTGGGTACCTTTCCTGCAATCCCTTGTACAGAGATAGAGCCCATTCTGAATCCAACAGATACCAAATCTCAAAATCAACTAAATTGAGTTCGATCAATTTTTTAAACGATTCAGGATACTGAAATAGCCTTTCATCAAGTAAATAGTTTTTCATTTCTTATTTCCTTTTTGGTACAAGACCGACATAGAATGCCAGCTCAAGATTATTTTCAACCTCTTCGATTAGTTCTTGCATCTCTTTCAACTGTTTAGGCTGACTCTTAAGAACCAGCATTACATCACTGAAATTGTTTTGGACAACTTCGACTTTTGTTTAAGAGATAAGGGAGAAGCCCCAAAAAACTCACAACCGTAAAAAGGCGCAATATTCACTAATCTTTTTAACAGCGTTGTCTTAAAAAGAACTTTATCAAAAGTACAATGAATAAACTTGCACTGTTCAACCGTAGAGTTGCCATAAAAGATAGCTCCCGTAAAGTCGCAGTTTCGAAATACAAGTCCTGAAAGAAGGGCATTCTGAAACTTGACATGACGAAAACTACAATTGACTATTTCTTGGCTTACTCCTAGACCTCCACCATCAATCGTGGCATAGTCAAAACAAGAAGAGGATAGGAGAGATCGAATACAACCTGATAATGCTGCATGAGCAAAGTTACAGTTTTCAATAATGGAATCACTAAAAACTAAGCGATTCCTAAAGTCGAACGCCCGCTTCGTTGTTTGCTGACAGATTTCAAAAGATTTTTTGTATTGCAATAAGAAAAATCTACTCCATCTAAGTCCTGAAAACTCAACCCAACATCAAAATAAAAGCATCTAAGGTCTATTTTTTCATCTAAGGTTAAGCCAAACTTGTCCTTAGAAAAGAGAATATTTTCTCACGCTTATTCTTCCAGTTATCTCTATTTTCATAGTGTAAGCTATTCAGAGCAAGATAATCCTCCCTGGTCCATCTCACATATAAGTCATCAAAAAAACAAATTCATACCATTCCTCCAATTTAAGGGAAAAATGACGACTAGTCAGAGAAGGTTAAATATGAGACTAAAATATCCTTTACTAATTTTAGAAAGGCAACTTTATTTTTTGGCTCTTTTGAAGCAAAACCAAATTCATATTCAAAGAAATACTCAACTACGTTATTTCCAGCCTGTAATATATCCTCAATGACCTCTAGCACTTGGTGCTGTTTTTCTTCTTCTAAACTCAAGAAATACTCTTTCACAAATGCATCAAATACTGTAACAACATCTTTCTCTTTGCTCATGTCAAAATGATACAGAAACTCAACCTCTTCACTTGATACTACATTACTTTCTATGGACATCATTAAATTCCACAATACTGAATATTGTCTATGAAAATTGTCTCTACTTGTCAACTTTTCCCCCAATTCTAGCGACACATCCTTTATTGAACAGGATTAGACTAGCATTCTGGCTATTACTTTAATGAGAAAGCCTCTCCTCTGACCATCATCCCTTCCTAATCTCAATGTACTACTAACAATTTTTTAAAACATCTCCCAAACGAATATAGGTTTTAAAAAAGTTTCTTGGAATAGTAGCCATTTTTGAGGTAATAGATAATCCATAATTGGCAAAATCCAAAGCTATCTTTTTAGAATCGATGGCATCATAATACTCAACATACAATCTGCATAAGTTCACTTTGGTGATAGAGAATTGTTTTAACAACCAATCCTTCTCAAGATCCTTCTCGGGATCTATGCTCGAAAATACGGTAGGATACGACGCATACTGAGCAGTAAAATCAATGGCCTCTTGGACAGCCTTTTCCAATTCAGCTTGATCCATGCCATTTCTATGTTCGATAGAACCTAATCGCGTCCGTAAAGCACAATCCACTTCTTCTAACAGTCCTGACTCCAGAAAGAGAGGATGAAGGCCAACATTTACGAAATAGGCACTACCATCTGATTTTCGTTGAAAATAGACGACAGTGTAAAAATCATGATCGATTTTATAATAGTTATTGGTTCGCTTTAGTCGCGAAAAGCCATTTTTTAGGAAGAGTTCTTTGGCCTCTTTCATTTCTTTACCTCTGTTTCTAGCAGGATGTGGAGAGTTCCTCATTGCATTTTCCTAGGAATCTAAATGGATATAGGTTATCCTTGCAATACCTGGCAATTGCATAGACTATTGACAACTACCATCCATTCTACACAACTAGTCTAAGATCATTCCTAGAATCATCTTATTTTGCTCAGAATTGAACTTCTCTCACATTTTTGGGATTATATTTGGCTATTTTCAACTGACGATTATGTATCATTCTGACCGCTAGCGACAGCCTGAGCCCAAATTCGTTCAAATTCCTCTTGACTAATCTTGATGGAGTCTGATAGATCCAACTCATCTTTTCGACCATCATAGAGTAGAAACCCTACTTCTGGAACATAATCCTGTAGGCAAGAAGAAGCATAAGAGTGCCCATTCAAAACGTTAATTTGTCGAGTTGCACGCTGACCAGTAAACTCTGTATAAATACCTCCTAGGCCTGACATAAACTCACTATTGCCATAATAATAATATTCTTTTTCACACATTAGAATCTTCCTTTACCATCTATCTCTCCAAGAATGGCGTTCTTTCCTCTTTGCCTCTTTCATTGACTAATTCTATGTTCATTTTCAATTTATAGAATCTACGGGCTCTTAGTCTTATTTTCCAAGACTCTCACTTCTACTTTATCCTCCGCTAAATGGAGATCCAGTACTTTTTCCTGATCGCGAAAGAAAAGCGTCAGGTCTCTGGTAGAAAATTCAGTAAAATAAGAGGGCAAAAAGTCATCCAGGGACTCCATTTGAAACAAGACGTAAACTGGCGAAAACTCCCAAAAAACTAGGATAAACTGACTACTATTGCCAACTAGACTTTGAATTGACTTACTTAGACCTTTAGTCGCAAGGTCAACAGGAACCTCATAAAGGCAAGGAAGCGGAGAGTCTATAGGATTCAACTCCCCACAATACCAATCAATTTCTTTAGGTTTATCGGTCAGAAAATGGACATCCTTTATTCCCTTCAACTGATTGATTCGTTTTTCTACTTTTAATAAAGATAATCTCTTTTTTAACTCACTCATTGTTCGTACTCTCTCGTTAGCTAAAGGGTGCTTGCTTCATGAAAAACATTTGATAGGTCAGAATAAATCTCTAACAAAGCCTCATACTTTTGTATTTACTTTTAATCATGTTATCTTAAATAGCAAACAGGATCCCTTCAAAATACCCTATCGGCCAATGTCCCATATAATACAAGTTAACAATATTTTCCCAATAAGACCCTAACGACAAGGACTTTTCTACTAAATATTGTCTAAAAGCAAAGGCCATTCCCATTTTAGCAACATTTGAAAAATCATGCGCTCCGGATACAAACAGGCTTTTGTCCATCTCTCTTGCCTTTTGTAATATAATTTGACTAACCCTTTTCCTATAATCTACAAGTTCTTCTGGAACCTTAAGATCCCCATAAAATGGATCTATATCACTCAGCGACGACGGAAGCCAATTCATTATTTTATATAGATTCTCAAAAGCTTCTTCCGTAGGATTTATAAAAGCTTCATTGACGTTTTTTATAAAGATAACATGATCTATTTGTTCAGTTTCTCCCATTTTAAAAAAGAAATCACTTTTTATAAGACGTTCAATCTCATCATCCCAATTCATCCAGTCTACCTCAATTCTGTCATTTAAAAAAATTATCTGATTTCATAACTAAATGTTGATTCCTCTTGCTTTTAAACTTTCAATAATTCTTTTTTCTAAATGAGAAGAAAGCCAAACTGTCCATTCTTCATAATCCTTGCTCTCCTCAAAAGAAATAAACTTTTCTTGACCATTCTGCCATAATCTTGGCTTTTCATGCGGTAAGGCAGGAAGAACTAACTGTATTTGAGAAAAATGAGAATCTATTTCGCAGTCATACTTCTCTTGTTGTCCGACTTTCGGCCAACGTTTTTTATATATTCCCAGACCATTTATGGCAATTGGCGGAAATAACCTTCCTGATTGGATGATGTCCTCTATTTCAGGAGACAATCCATCGATTAAAGTAAAAACCTCTATGAGTATACCGCCACCACCTAGATCTTTGATGATTCTACAATAGGCGAATTTTTTATTTTCCCCAGAGAAATCAGATTTTTTAAATCTCTCTAAATCAGATCTATCCGATAAAAACAATGGAATTGCGAAAATTTCTCCTTCACGAACATTTGCTAATTTATTCACCATAGTTTTTGACCCTTAATCTTTTGTATTCTATTTTGTTATATGGCCATTTCCTACTATCTTACTTACTTGCTTTTATGGACAATGGCTAGTTTTTTTGAGTTCATTCAGCTATTGTTTCCAGCTCTAGCTTGCTCACAACCTCATTCTCTTTATCCAACAGATATAGGAAGTTATCTTTCGCTTCCAGTCTACCAAGTTTGCCCCCATAGTCCATCTCGTGAGCAGGGCAGGATTGAATCAACTGACGGATGCTCATATCCTTGTGTTCTATCTTCCAAAACAAATCCACCTTATCAAGCTGATGCTCCACTTGAATGGAATAGCTCGTGGATTGGATCTTCTTCCTTTTCCACTCCCAGCTATTTTCATAATCGTTTTTCTCTATTTCATTGATTACATCCTCTATCAAGGAGCATGGAATAGAGAGCTCCTGAAACACGCGCCTCGCCCCTTTTACCAAGACCTCTAAGAGCATCTTTTTCTGATCCAATGGACTCAAACTTTCATAGCTAGAAAAATCAAATAAGACCTGAACAGTATAGACACCAAGTAGATTCATGATAGCTGGATTGCTAATCGTATCTACACATTCTACGTTGATTTTCCAACAATCCTTGGTCACAACCGGTTTAAAGAGGCGCTCTATCATAGAGGTCATACATTTGGATTCATATACGAACGCTCTTCGCTGACCTTTCCAATTCTGTCGATAGTCTTCAACTCTAGCTTCCTCGTAAGTTAGCGCAGCTGAATCCATCAGCTCCTCAATCCTCTGTTGATTTTCTACATAGGGCTTATCTAATTCAAAATACTGTAACTTCATATTCGTGGTCTCGTAGTTTTTTTCTTGTAGAAAGGTTTAGCCTTAGGTCAAGGTCTAATGTTTGTGCTCTTCCTTCACCCTTTTCCCATAGTCGTGATGTCCCTCCTAGCAATGGAGGATTGTTTATTCATCCTGAATCTCCTCAAATAAGCTGGGAATACATCTTTAAGTATCAATCTTCACAGGACCAATCTCAGCAATTCTAACTAGGTCAGAAGATCCTGATAACATCACATCATTTTGGTTTATAAAATTGAATTCAACCTTATTCTCTAAAAAGAGCAGCTCCAGTTGTCCCTTCACCTTATGAATCCCCTTAGAATAAAAATGAATTTCATCTAAATTAAAAAACTCTAAATTAATTTTTATGGCATTGAATGAACTTTTCTGCCACTTTTCAGGGAAGTTAGTTGGTAAATCATATAAATAAAGGACAAGATCTAATTTGTAATCGTAACATAATACAGTATCAAGAAATACATTATTCAAGTCCAAATCACCATCAAACAAATGAATAATCTTTTCCTTCCCCACTACTTTTTCAAACCATTTCACAGTATGAACCCCTTTTTAAAAAATGAATAAAAGACTTATTTTTAAAAGTTAATGTTTCGCTCTTTAAGGAAGTGACAGCTTCTCTCTTTAAGGAGATTTTAGAATAGGCTAACTCTTCTGCCGTCCTTTCCTTTTGTAACGTCATTGATTAAGTCCTTGACGATAGATATATCGAACTGACGGGAAAAGTCTATAATTTTCTGGCGATTCTGTTCTGGATATAGATAAGAAGCAGCTAAAATAAATAAAAATGGATTTGTGACTTGACCAATATGCTCAAGGTATTTAGGCTGAGTCACATAAGACATAATTTTGTTAAAATCGTCATCTTTCAGCACTATCTTTCTCTGATATATCGCTGCACAAGCACCTGCAGCTTGAGATGAGTTATTCGATTCCAAAGACTCATAAACAAAAGACAAGTTCTCTGTTTCTAAATTTTCTAGATAAGCAATCGCCACTGCTAAAGAGCGGTAGGTTACAGGTGTTGGGATGTTTCTCAGCAGCAATGACTTGAGATAGGGAATTTCTTCTGTGCATTCCGTTGCGGCCATGGCGTAGAGCAAGTACATTTGTGATTCCCACGATTTAGGTTTTTCCATCTCGCCTTCCAAGGCCTGATGCAAAAATGGTCCATATCCTTTTAGTTTACTCTTTAAAATTTTTTTCGCAGCTTTTTTTACCAAGGGCGTACGTCCTGAAGTTAACTCATCTACATAGTCCATCTCAAATTCTTTTACTTCATCTGCTTACCAGTTCTTCTTCCAAGATTCTGTTATAAACTATACTTCCGACACAGGCTTCCCAGTCTAGGTCCTCAACTTCTTCCCTAGAAAAAATCTTAGGTTCCCGCCTACCATCTAGCCAGACCTTCCCAAAGTGAAGACCATTTGGGTCTCCCCACTTAAAGGCTAAATTTTTAAAAGGGCTTAGATCAAAATCCACTTGGTGACCAATTATCTGCCAAGACCATACTGGACTTCGATCAAACAAGGTGTAGGAGTCTACAATGATGGACTTACCTATAAATTGAGCACTACTTAGCTTTTCAACTGTTATAGTAGGACTTGCTTGAAAGAAATCGAAAAATTAAATGACATGACCAACCTTCACTTTTCCAAGAATTTGACCAAATACAAACATTTCCTCCGAAAATTGATAGCAAAAAATATCACCAGTTTTAATAAATCGAAGTTTTGTTCTTGGCTTTTCATTCCACTCACGAATCTTTATCTGGGTCATTTTTTCTCCATTATTTATATAATTCCATTCCTACTGCTCTTTATTTAAGATATGAAAGAGATCATCTCTTAGAACAATTCCATCTTCTTCTATCAAATAGGCCATGTGCTCCCAGAAGGGCAATTCTTGTTCAAGAGGCTTTTCCAAGGTAAGTACTTGATCCTTCAAGTTTACTGCAATTTCTTCTACTTCAACTTGCTCAATTTCATAAAACTTTGCTTTCAAAAGAAAGACCGCTGACAGAAAGAGCGAATAAGAGGAAACAAAAGTATGCAAGGAAGTATTGACATAAATCCTCTCTTCTTGAAAAACTTCCCTTCCTTCTTGATTGCAAAGTAAGAAGACTTGCTCCTCTTCTCCTATTACAAAAGCACCTAAAAAACACTGACCAAAAAGCCTATAGCTCTCCTGATTTTTCCTTAGTTCGACTAGTTCGTCACCTGCTTTAACAAAAGAAAATCCCATTTTAGAATAATTCTCTAAATATGCCAAAAGGTTAAAACGAATTTCGTCAAGAGTAAGTGATTTCTCCTCTGTAGGCACCACACAAAAACCTTGCTCCTTCACTAATTCATCGATATTGACTGTCATTTCTCTATCCGATCTCCTAGGTTATTTTCACCCAATTTTTTCAACTTCCAAAGCTTGATAGCCGCATCTTTTCTGAGTCCCATAAAGAGGTTTGCTAAGGTTACTGCTTCCTCTTTTTTATAGACCTGAGAGCTGATACTGGCCCATCCATCTTGCAGGCATTCAATTTTTAAATAGAAATCGCGCTCATGTCCAAGTTTCCCTGTTACATCGTCTATTTCATAAGAAGCAGATAACAAAGATACTGAGACAAAGTCCCCCGGTCTTCGATACATCCGCATGACGGCTTCTTTCTGATTGACAGAGTGGATATCCTCTTTTGTTTCAGCCCTATCACGATCTGATAAAATCACCCAATCCCTATCATCCTCTGATGAATAAATACGCCATTCTTTCTCAACCATATCCTGCTCCATCTTCTAGAGATTCTCTTGTCATCGACTACACCTAATAGTATGCCACTTCGCCTATACCATATTCTAAAATTTCAAAACTATTGAGGGAGAATTTAAGTCCTCTACCATGCTCCGAATTCTCTCTTAGTCCAAATTCCAAACCAAAAATCAGGTCTATGTCCGTCTGTTCAGACAAGATAAAAATGGATAGGAGTCTGGCGTGCGCTAGTTCTGGAAATTCCTCCTGGATTTTTTCCAAAGCTTTAGGATACCATACTGATGATTGATCCAGTAGATTATCGAGTTTTGCTCTATAAGACAGTGGCAACTCCTCATTGATAACCTCTAAAGAATCACTTAAAACTAGGCAGACCTTTTCATTTTCCTCTGGAATTGCTACATAGTCTCGTTATGGATACCAAATTTATATTCTCTCATCATTCTCTATCCTTATAGTTATCAGTCATTGGATACCATTTCTCTAATCGACCTGCTTAATCATCAAAAGGCATAAAACTATCATGCTGCTGATAATATTTCAAAGCTTCGACCAAGTCTTGGAGACTTGCATCTGGTTTTTCCTCAAGTGCGACTGCAAGAACATCAATCAACTGCTCTCCATAGTAGACTAGCTGGAAATGTTGATCCGTTGCATCAGCTGGGTAGACATCAGAGTCTTCCACAACATCTGGATAATCGGATACCCAATAGAGACTATCCAGTTTCAGTTCTCCATCCTCCTTGCCATAGAGACAAAAATTATCTGAAGATAACTGGTCCACGCGTAGCTGCTGGATAATCTGCCCTAGTGAAAGTTCTTGGTGTTTTCGCATCCCGTCTCCTTTTTAATCTCACTCTTCAACAAAAGAGTTCAAAAATTCCTCAAAAGAATCCCATTGACCATAGATCTCAGCTTTCTCTTCTAAAACATAGAAGTAAACCATACCATAATCTTCTTCCCTTAGAGAAAGAGCGTAATTGCCAGAACCAGGATCATAGGCAAAATGAAGAAAGTCTGTAGCCCTAAATCCTGCAGGCACAGCCTCATCGTCATACCATGTAAGAGACTTCCTCATCTCCTCAAGTGAATTAAAGGAATTGAAAGGAAAGAGGTGATGTTCATCGTGGACACCACTTACTTGAGGCTGACCACCGTTGTACTTGAGATAAAAGTCCATCATAGCCTCCGGTAATTTCTTCCCAAGAATCTCCTCAAATTGTAAAAATTCTTCTTTTGAAATTGGCGAATCTGAATCTAGCACTCTAAACATGATTACTTCCTTCCTTTTTTACAATTCTTCTTTTAGTACCTTTTCAATAAAGTCATAGACATTTGCAGCAACTATTTTCATTTCTAAGGAGCCTAAAGCACCCAGGTCATTTTCATAAATGCAATCATCAGAATTTTTCTTGATAAAGTAAGCCAAATCTCCTTCCTGTCCAATCATAAAGTAATCTGGCTCTACTTCCTCAATCTGATAAGTCTCATTACGCTCTTGAAGATCCTCCTTAGCGTACAAACAGATGCCTGAATCTCCAATTTCATATGGGTCAATCTCTTCCCACTCTGATAAAAACTGATAGTAGAGATTGGGCAAGACAAATCCAAACTCATCTCTTTTCATAGCTTACCTCCACATATTCACTGAATATCAACTATATTACTTCAAAGACCAACCACCATCAATAGTGAGAATTTGCCCTTGCATGGCAGATGCATTTCCACTTGCTAAAAAGAGGCTAACTTCAGCAACTTCACTTGGCTCAATCCAGCGTTTGATGGGTGTTTCACTAGCTACCCAGTCCGCCAAACCACCTGGTTCAAAATCAGCTGCCGTCATACCCGTCTTAACTGCACCTGGTGCGATGCCGAAAACCTGAATGCCAGCTTCTGCATAGTCCAAAGCCAACTGTTTGGTAAATCCTGCTAATGCATGCTTGGATGAGGTATAGGCGTGCCCACCTCCGCCTGCCAGACTTGAAGCAATGGAGCACATATTGATGATGATTCCTCTCTTGCTTTCCAACATTTGAGTTAGATAATAGCGAGTCAACTCTACTGGAGTTACGTAATTGATTTCAAAAATCTCTTGAATTTCTTGGGCGGATTGTTCTAGTAAGGGCTTGTAGTCATCCAAAACACCTGCCGTATTACAAAGAATATCGACTCGAGGGCACCAATCAAAAATAGGTTCTAAGTCAAGTGTTAAATCACGTTGTAGAAAGTGAAAGTCTCCTTGTAAGGCAGGCTTTTCACCCTGATCCACACCAAAAACTTGATAACCATTCTCTAAAAAGAGTCGAGCTTGAGCCATACCAATCCCTGAACTAACGCCCGTAACTAAGACACGTTTAGTCATGGACTTCCACCCAATCCGTCGCTAGGACATCACAAGGAGTCGGACTCCACATGGAAAAACCTTCTCCTTCACCAGATACGTTGATGAGGAAATAGGGTGTCACTTCAAGAGCGACCCCGTTTTGTTCGATGGTATCAAAAAGCTGGACATAGTTTTCAGCTCCTCCCCAACCAGTACGCACGTATTTCTTTTTTGCCTTTAGTCCTGGTAAAATTTCTTCAAATGTCATGTTTTCCTCCTTTGTTATCTATGAATCTTAATTTAATTATAACAAAAAACCGTTTTCCAACGGCTTTTTGACTGTGATTATTCTGATTTATATAAACTTGAGAAAACTATCACCATTGCAATCCAGCATCTCTAATTTCCTTTTTAGAGGCAAACTTTCCATTTGGTCGATGCCATCTTCCATTTCTATCTCTAAAGTAGCCACCTGTATTACTACTTTGTGATTCTTCTTCTGCTGGTGCTTCAGTTTCCTTCTGTGTCTGTTCTTCTTTAGCCTTCTCTTCTGCTTCTTTTTTAGCTTTTTCTTGTGCTTCTTTTTCTTCAGCCTCTTTCTTGGCTTTTTCCTCGGCTGCTTTAAGCTCTGCAGCGCGTTCTTCAGCTGACTTGACCGTATTCTTTGCAGTACCATCTGCATAATTTATTTCAGCATTGGCTGAAACGTTATCCAAGGCGACATGGGTTACGGAATACTTATCAATTTTTTCCTTGCTACTACCTAATTTAATTTCAAGCAAATTTCCATCCTGATCAATTCCTACGTACTGTAAGATAATCTGTCTTGGAATCAATTCATTATCCTTATAGACAGCTGTCACCTTATAGTCAAGGTAATAGTTTGGATGATTTGCAAGCCATGAATCAAGCCCATTTTCATAATAGAGCATGCTACTTTGATTTTTGTCATCCGTTCCAGTAAAGGCACCTGTATTTAACCAAGCTGTCATAGGAACTAGATTTCGGCCTTCATCGTTAAGTCCGCTAAATTGATACCCAACTAAATGACCGCGATTCATCAGCCAAGCCTCTTTAGAACCATCTCCATAGTAAAATTTATAGTTATGCCATCCAACTGGATCAAAGGTTAATTTAGCTTCTCTCTTTTCTTTAGGCTCATCACTATCTTTTAGCTGAATGTGAGCATAAGTTGCACGGGATTTTGAATCAAGTTCCCCGAGTTCTAGCTGCTTTTCATTTTTAAAAGTAAGTAAGCCAGCTTCCTTGTATAACTTTGTATTATCCTGCGTAGTCTGTTCAGTCGTTACAGGTTCAGCTACTTTCGCCTCTTCTTTATGTTTCGAGCAGCCAACAGATGTCAGTAATGAAAGTAAAACAACAGAAGTCAAAACTATTCTTTTCATTCCATATTCTCCTAAATTATTAAAATATTTATTATATTGTTACTTTATACCATTTTATCATTTATAGTTTGTATTTTCAAACAATTATATAAATTTTTAAACAAAAAGAGCGAGATAGAATCTCGCTCTTGATAGGATTTCATTTTAGTTTCTACGGCAAATCATTCCCCGCTGCTAGGTAAATCTCATACCATTCTTTTCGAGTTAGAGTCAGGTTACTTGCTTGACTGGCTTCTAGCAAATGTTTTGGATTGGTTGTGCCAACGATGGCCTGCATCTTGGCTGGGTATCGCAACACCCAAGCGATAGCAATAGCTGATGGGCTTACTCCATATTTTTGCGCAAGGCGGTTTAAAACTTGATTCAAAGCTTGAAACTGTTCATTGCCAACAAAATTCCCTTTGAAGAAACCAAACTGTAAAACTGACCAAGCTTGAATGACCATGTCGTTTAATTTGCAGTATTCAAAGACGCTTCCATCACGCACAGCTGCCTTATTACCTTCCATATTGACATGGAAACCTGATTCAAATCCTGGCGTGAAAGCTGCGCTTAGTTGTAATTGATTGATAGATAAAGGTTGTTTGACCTCTTTCTTCAGTAATTCCATCATCATAGGATTTTGGTTGGATACACCAAAATCTCGAACCTTACCTGATTTGTGAAGGATATCAAAGGCCTCTGCTACTTGATCAGCTTCCATTAAGGCATCTGGGCGATGGAGAAGCAAGCTATCTAGATAATCAACCTGCAATCGTTGTAGAATCCCATCAACTGACTCTAAAATATAATCTTTTGAAAAATCAAAATAGGTAAATTCTTCTATGCGAATGCCACACTTGGACTGAATCCACATCTTCTCACGCAAGTCAGGGCGATGTTTTAAGACTTGACCCAGTAATTCTTCGCAACGTCCACGACCATAGATATCTGCCAAGTCAAAAGCATTGATTCCGACAGATAAGGCTGTTTCTACCAGCTCCTCCACTTCTTTGACCGACTTGTCACTGATTCGCATCATGCCCAGGACGATTTCGGACAATTCTCTTTTCTCATGACCAAATGGAATGTATTTCATGGCAATTTCCTCCGTTTTTCTTCATTATAAAGCAGAATGACACTTTTATCAACTGATACCTTACATAAGAAAAGAACCAGCTAAAACTGGTTCTTTTTTAATTTTACCCAATCACACTTCCATTTGGTACAGCTGGATCAACTGTAAGAAGGGTTAATTTGCCATCATGTTCAGCTGAGAGGATCATACCTTGGCTGACATATTTTTTCATCATCTTACGTGGTTTAAGGTTGGCAACGATTTGTACTTTCTTGCCTACCAATTCTTGTTCGTTTGGATAGTACTTAGCAATTCCTGAAAGGATTTGACGATCTTCACCATCTCCAGCATCCAAGCGGAATTGAAGCAACTTATCAGAACCTTCCACTTTAGAAACTTCTTTGACTTCTGCAACACGAATTTCAACCTTATCAAAGTCTTCAAACTTGATTTCATCCTTGTTGAGTTTGAGTTCAACTTCATCTGGATTCCATTCTTTTTCGACGGCTGGCTTGTTACCTTCCATTTGTTCCTTGATATAGGCGATTTCTTCTTCCATATCCAAACGTGGGAAGATAGGTGTTCCTTTGGCAACTACCGTTACACCTGCAGGTAAATCAGCCAAGCCCAAGTTTTCAAGGCTAGAAACTTCTGCGAGTCCAAGTTGAGTCAAGACTGCACGACTGGTTTCCATCATAAATGGCTCAATCAAGTGAGCTACGACACGAAGGCTAGCTGCCAAGTGGCTCATCACACTTGCCAATTGGTCACGGTGTGCTTCGTCCTTAGCCAGTACCCATGGAGCTGTCTCATCGATGTATTTATTAGTACGTGAGATAAGAGTCCAGACTGCTTCAAGTGCACGTGGATAGTCAACTGCTTCCATATAGGTATTGTAGTCAGCGATTGATTGTTCTGCCACTTGAGCAAGTTCATTGTCAAAGTCTGTTACACCTTCTACATAGGCAGGGATTTGACCATCAAAGTACTTGTTAATCATTGAAACCGTACGGTTGAGGAGGTTTCCAAGGTCATTTGCCAATTCATAGTTAATACGACCTACATAGTCCTCTGGAGTGAAGGTTCCGTCTGAACCAACTGGAAGGCTACGCATGAGGTAGTAACGAAGTGGATCGAGACCATAACGCTCTACTAACATTTCAGGATAAACGACATTCCCTTTAGACTTAGACATCTTGCCGTCTTTCATGACAAACCAACCGTGGGCAATCAAACGGTCAGGTAATTTGATATCCAACATCATAAGAAGGATTGGCCAGTAGATTGAGTGGAAACGAAGAATATCCTTTCCTACCATGTGGAAGACTGTTCCATTCCAGAATTTATCGTAGTTAGCATGATCCTCTTGACCATAACCAAGAGCTGTCGCATAGTTAAGAAGGGCATCAATCCAAACGTAGACTACGTGTTTAGGATTTGATGGGACTGGTACACCCCAGGTAAAGGTTGTACGAGATACTGCTAAATCTTCCAAACCAGGCTCGATAAAGTTTTTCAACATTTCATTGAGACGACCATCAGGAGTGATGAAGTCAGGATGTGATTTGAAAAATTCTACCAAACGGTCTTGGTATTTGCTGAGGCGAAGGAAATAAGACTCTTCAGATACCCACTCCACTTCGTGACCTGATGGAGCAATACCACCTGTTACATTTCCAGCTTCATCACGGAAAACTTCCGCAAGTTGACTTTCTGTAAAGAATTCCTCATCTGAAACTGAATACCAACCAGAGTATTCACCCAAGTAAATATCATCTTGAGCAAGCAAGCGTTCAAAGACTTGTGCTACCACTTTTTCATGGTAGTCATCAGTTGTACGAATGAATTTATCGTATGAGATATCGAGTAATTGCCAGAGTTCTTTAACTCCAACTGCCATACCGTCAACATAGGCTTGAGGCGTGATACCAGCTTCTTCAGCTTTCTGTTGAATCTTTTGACCATGCTCATCCAGACCTGTCAAATAAAAGACATCGTAGCCCATAAGGCGTTTGTAACGAGCTAGGACATCACAGGCGATAGTTGTGTAGGCAGAACCGATATGAAGTTTACCAGATGGATAGTAAATCGGTGTTGTAATATAAAAATTCTTTTCAGACATAATATTTCCTTTCCAGGCAAATGAAACCTGTTTTTCTAACACTTCATTATATCATATTTTGATGATTTTCGATAAGGAAATCCATACAAAAACAAGACAGACTAATGTCCATCTTGTTTTTCCTGTTGATTATCTTATTCATAGCGAAGTGCTTCAATCGGATCTAGTTTAGAAGCCTTGTTGGCTGGTAAAACACCAAATATCATACCGATACCAGCTGAGACCGCTAAACTAAAGAGAGCGATTGGGATGGATACGCCAACTTCGATTCCTGCAATCATGTTTTGAAGAAGGACACCTGCAAGCATAGTCACCCCTGCAGCCAGCACAAGGCCGATGACCCCACCTAACAAGGTTAAAATCATGGATTCAATCAAAAATTGAACCAGAATATTCCCACGCGTTGCTCCTAGTGCTTTACGTAGACCAATCTCACGAGTACGCTCTGTCACTGAAACGAGCATAATGTTCATAACACCAGTACCACCGACAAAAAGGGAAATCCCTGCAATGGCACTAATAATCGTTGTTATGAAGCCAAAGAGTTGTTGAACTTCTTGGAAGGCTGCAGACGCATCTGCAACTTGATATTCCCCTTGTTGAAGACCTGCAATCTCTGTCATTCTTCTTGCCAACTCAGGTCCCAAAGTCTGGGTTAAGCTAGTATCATTGACACGGAAGACAATATTTGAAATCTCATCTGTGTTAAAATTAGCTGCTAAGGAAATATTGGTCGTGATTGGTAGTCCTCCGACTCCAAAGGCTTTGACTGCCTTGGCTTCTTTACTTGCATAAACACCAATAACACGATAACTAATTTCGTTTACTTCAATAATCTGATTAAGCGCATCTTTTGCTGAACCAAAAAGGCTATTGGCTAGTTCTTCATCTAGGATGATCACACTTGCGAAATCCTTATAATCTTGCGCTCTAAGGCCACGACCTGCAATGATTTCATTTTCGACCGCATCCATATAGGTGACATTCCCACCCGTCATGTTAGCGTGTTCGACCTTTTTATCCTTATAAGTCAAGGTCACATTGGCTGAGTTGGTCACATAGTAGCTATCCACTCCCTTGAGCTTAGCAGCTTCCTTGACCCATGCTTCTTGAGGTTTTGGTGGTTCAACAATAACATCTTCCTCTTTACCAGACATGGTTAGAGCAGATTGCTTCTGGGTAAAGGAACCGTCCTTACTCTTGGTAGGTGAGAAAAAGACATGGATATCTTTCTGGGACTTGGTCATATTTTTATTGACCTGACGAGACATGGAATCACCTAAGGCCATAATCACGACAACGGAGGATACACCGATGATAATCCCGATCATGGTCAAGAAGGACCGCATCTTGTGGGCCATAATGGATGAAAAGGCAAATTTCAGATTCTGCATCTTAGTTTTCCTCCTTTTCTACGAGACCACTATCAGATGAAATGACGCCATCACGGATGACAATTTGACGTTTCGCATAGGCGGCAATTTCAGGCTCATGCGTAACCATGATAATGGTTTTTCCTTCTTTGTTTAATTCAACCAAGAGTTGCATGATTTGATTTCCTGTTTTGGTATCAAGTGCCCCAGTCGGTTCGTCTGCCAAGATAATCGAAGGATTATTGACCAATGCACGCGCAATGGCAACCCTTTGCTTCTGACCACCTGACAACTCCGAAGGTAAATGATGGCTACGCTCGGTCAGTTCAACCTTTTCCAGATACTCTTCTGCTAATTTGCGACGTTTTGAAGCTGAAACTCCAGCATAGATCAAGGGCAGTTCTACATTTTGAAGAGCATTGAGCTTGGACAAGAGAAAGAATTGTTGAAAGACGAAGCCGATTTCCTGATTTCGAACCTTGGCTAATTGTTTTTCACCCAAACCAGCTACTTCTTTTCCATCTAGAAAATACTGCCCACTTGAAGGGGTATCTAACATACCAATGGTATTCATGAGAGTAGATTTCCCAGAACCAGATGGTCCCATGATTGCTACAAATTCTCCCTCATGAACTTCTAGGTTAATATTCTTGAGGACTAGTAGTTCTTGATCACCATTGCGATAGCTACGACAGATATTTTTGAGGCTAATTAGTTGCTTCATCAGTCTTCACCTCTTTTCCTTCTTGCAAGGAAGCTGTCGGATTACTGATGACTTTTGCTCCATCTGTCAGACCAGATGTGATTTCTTGATTTTCTGCATCTGCATTGCCCAATCCAACTTCAACTTTTTTGGCCTTTTGATTTTCATCAAGGATCCAAACATAGTTTTTATCTTCTTCCATGACTACGCTGGTGATCGGAACAATCAATGCTTTGCTAGTGCTTTTCACTTCGACACTGACTGTAAAGCCCTGTTTCAAATCACCGATTTCGCTAGTTACATCGATTGTATATGGATATTTAGAACCTGTGTTTGAAGCAGCTAAGCTACTACTTGCTTCACTGTTATTTTTTGGATAATTTGAAATATAGCTAATCTTACCATTCCAAGTTTTATCTGGGTAAACCTTGGAAGTAAAAGTGACTTCTTGGCCTACAGATAGATTGGCAAGGTTGTACTCAGAAAGCTCTCCCTTGACCTGCAAGTTATCGTTACTTACGATATGAACCAAAACTTGACTATTTCCTGTTGGAGATTTTGAAACGTTACGATTCACTTCAACAACTGTTCCCTCCACCGTACTCAATACCGTAGCAGCATTCAACTGGGCTTGAGCTTTTTCGAGTTGCGCTTCTGCATCTGCACGCACATCACGAGCATCGCTGATTTGAGAATCAATAGCAGCTGTGGCAGAACCTGATGACTGAGCTGGCGCTTGTCCAGTTGCTCCTTCTAGACCTGCTTGCGGAAGGCTAGGTGTTGCTGTGGCGGTATTTCGAGACTCATTCAGTTCATTGATATGACGGTCAGCTTTAGCAACAGCACGACTGGCAGCATCATAGGCAGCCTGGGCTTCTGTGCTACTATACTTGACGAGAGCCTGTCCTTCGCTGACCTGATCACCAACAGAGACCAAGACTTCATCCAAGTCTCCCTTGCTTGCATCATAATAGATGTATTGTTCATTCTGAGCAGTAACACTCCCCGATAGGAGAACTGAAGATGCCACAGACCCCTCTTTGGCAAGGACAATCTTAGCAGTTTCATCTTTTGCTGCGGCTTGATTTGGTTGTCTTAACAGAAGAACAGCTGCTGCTCCCACTACAAGTACAGACGCCACTCCAATAGCAGTAAATAAAGGCCATTTCTTAGCTTTTGACTTTCTTTTCATAGCAATACCCCTTTTATAAATATATATGTTAAGATTATAGCACACATCCTAAAAATGGACAATTTATTTCTCATTATCCAAAAACATTTGCTGAATCTTTTATTGTTGTATTAGTTATATAATACACTTTCTTTTTTATTTTTGCAAGCATTTTCTTAAAAATTTTAAACGTAGCAGATTTTTGCATTGACCTTCAAAAAAAGATAGAATATGACTAGAAAACAACAAAGGAGCTTTCTATGAGAGAATACGATATTATCGCCATTGGAGGAGGTAGCGGGGGTATTGCTACCATGAATCGTGCTGGTGAACATGGCGCTAAAGCGGCAGTTATTGAGGAAAAGAAATTAGGTGGAACCTGTGTCAATATTGGCTGCGTTCCTAAGAAAATCATGTGGTATGGAGCTCAAATCGCAGAGAGCATCCACAAATATGGACCTGACTATGGTTTTACAAGTACTGGCAATGAATTTGATTATGCAAGGCTTCGTAAAAATCGTGAAGCCTATATTGATCGTGCTCGCTCTTCTTATGGTGGAAGCTTTAAGCGTAACGGAGTTGATTTTATTGAAGGACGCGCCGAGTTCGTTGATGCTCATACAGTCAGTGTCAATGGTGAGTTGATCCGTGCTAAGCACATCGTGATTGCAACTGGGGCACATCCTCATATTCCTGCCATTCCTGGTGCGGAACTAGGTGGTAGTTCTGATGATGTCTTTGCTTGGGAAGAGTTGCCTGAATCAGTAGCCATTCTGGGTGCTGGTTACATTGCTGTCGAATTAGCTGGCGTGCTCCATACCCTTGGTGTGCAGACAGATTTATTCGTCCGTCGTGAGCGTCCACTTCGTGGATTTGATAGCTATATTGTTGAGAGTCTAGTTCAAGAAATGGAGAATACTGGACTAAACCTCCACACCCATAAGGTTCCTGCTAAACTTGAAGAAACTGAACAAGGCATTACCATTCATTTCGAAGATGGTAGTACTCATACTGCCAGTCAAGTTATCTGGGCAACTGGCCGCCGTCCAAACGTTGAAGGACTCCAGCTAGAAAAGGCAGGCGTTACTCTCAATGAACGTGGTTTCATCCAGGTTGACGAATACCAAAACACAGTCGTTGATGGTATCTACGCTCTTGGCGATGTCACAGGTGAAAAAGAACTGACTCCTGTTGCTATCAAGGCTGGACGTACCCTATCCGAAAGACTCTTCAACGGTAAAACCAATGCCAAAATGGACTACACTACTATTCCAACTGTAGTCTTTTCACACCCAGCTATCGGAACTGTCGGTCTGACTGAGGAAGAAGCTATCAAAGAGTATGGACAAGAAAACATTAAAGTTTATACTTCAAAATTTGCTTCTATGTACTCCGCAGTCACAAGTCACCGTCAAGAAGCTCGCTTCAAGCTCGTTACAGCAGGTGCAGATGAAAAGGTCGTTGGCCTTCATGGCATCGGCTACGGCGTTGATGAAATGATTCAAGGTTTTGCAGTAGCAATCAAGATGGGCGCTACAAAAGCTGATTTTGACGCTACAGTTGCTATCCATCCAACAGGATCGGAAGAATTTGTGACTATGCGTTAACAATTTTAAATGAGATCATCTCGGTCACTCAGATTGAAGAAAAAGTCTATTTTGGACCATTTTCTTCAATCTTTTTCTTTTACTAGAGCAAATTAAAGAACTCTTTCCCATCAGGATTCCTAAGTGTTTGCACTATATGATAGCCAACTTCCATAAGGCTCATCTTTTTATTACTGATAAGATTTACCTGTGTTTTGAAAAATCTCTTGGCCTCCGGTTCTCTCTAAATCGGCCGTTACAAATTTGTAACCTTTGTTTTTAAAATAGGTTGACAATTATGTTTCTTAAAGTATAATAGTTACTATAAATTACAAAAGAGGTTAACTATTATGAAAAAAGCACACATTTACGCTATTCCTGCTATTGGGGCTGCTCTGATTGCAGTATTAGCCCAAATCAGTATCCCAATTGGACCTGTACCATTTACTCTACAAAACTTTGCTATCGGTCTCATCGCTACTGTTTTTCGACCTAGGGAAGCTGTTCTCTCTGTTGGAATCTATCTCTTACTGGGTGCCATTGGTCTTCCTGTCTTTGCTGGTGGAGGAGCTGGTTTTCATGTTTTAGTAGGACCAAGTGCTGGTTATCTTTGGTTTGACCTTGTCTATGCTGGGCTTGCTTCCTATCTGACTCATACGAATAGCAGTGTTGTACGTATTTTCCTAGCCAATCTCTTGGGTGATTCACTTGTTTTTGTCGGTGGTATCCTCAGCCTCCACTTCCTTGCTGGTATGCCTTTTGATAAGGCACTGGCTGTCGGTGTCATTCCCTTTATCATTCCTGATCTTGCAAAAATTATTGCCATTAGTTTTATCGGAAGACCACTCCTTCAACGTCTTAGTAATCACCCCTACTTTTCACATAAATAAAGAAAGGAGGTCGGGAATTTTCTCCCAACCTCCTTTCGTCTGTTTTTATATGATTGCTTATTGATTTTTGAAGGCATCGACCATCACTTGAAACTCCTCGTTTGAGAGGGTGATTCCTTTCCCCATCTTAGTGTGGTCTGGACTCCAAGCACGAATGTCAAACTTTGCTGGTGCTCCATTAAAGCTGACACGATTGATTTCCTTGGTCCAACCTTTTTCATTCTCTGAGAGTGTGAGTAGGTGTTCTTCGATTTCAAATGTAAATTCTGCCATTGTATTCTCCTTTTGATTGTCTTCACTTGATTATTCGTAAAATCTTGTAGATTTTTTTAAAATTGTATATAATGGTAAAAAGAAGGGAGGCTCCGATGAAAGATTTATTTAACTACATTCAACAAAAGTTCCAAAGCTTTCTCGACGGGCGAGAAGAACCAGATCATTCCAAAGCCGACTCCCTGACAAGTGCCATTAAAGAGGGCCTCCTAAAAAAAACTGCTGTCCACATTATTTTTTCAGATACAAGTTTTACAGGGGATATCATCAAATATGATACGGACCGCCAGCAAATTATCGTTAAAAATTTTGCAAAAAATGTGACCCGCATTATTCGAATCCCAGATATTCAGAAAGTGAGTTTTGTTCCCTCAACTGTCCAAACAGCCCAAAAAAATCGATTTAAGAAAGAGTGAGATGAGTTTACTTCATCTCACTCTTTTCTATTAACGAATTTGTTCAAAATGAAGGTGAACAGCAATGTGTTCTCCGTAACCACTTCTCTCTAAATCACGTTGCAAACGATACGAGATATAGTGTTCAGCAATGGTAATGTAGCCTGCGCCAAGCAAGCGATGCTCAACCATTGATTGAATCATGCTGATAGTGGCACGCTCCACTTTTGCCTCTTCTAGATCCAAGACAACCTTCTTAGTTACCTGAGCTAGATTTTGACGTAAATCATCTGTCAAAACATAAACTGTTTGAGCAGCTTTGAGAATGGCTTGATAGATTTTATCTGGATCAAAGTCGGCAACTTGTCCATCACGTTTAATGACTTGCATAGGCTTCTCCTTTTAATTTGTATTTTCTTTAATGTCTGCTAACATTTTGGCTTCTTCTGCTGTTAATTCGTAATGTTCCAACAAATCTGGTCTACGCTCATAAGTTTTTTTGAGACTTTCATAGAGACGCCATTGACGAATCTTCTCATGATGCCCACTCATAAGCACTTCTGGAACCACCATCCCACGATAATCATAAGGACGTGTGTACTGAGGATATTCGAGGAGCCCAGATGAGAAGCTATCATCTTGGTGACTGGTTTCCTTCCCAATTACTTCTGGTATCAAGCGAACCGTCGCATCAATCATGGTCATTGCTGCCAGTTCTCCACCAGTTAGAACATAATCACCGAGAGAAATCTCATCTGTTACCAAGGTCTTAATGCGTTCATCATAGCCCTCGTAGTGACCACAGATAAAGATGAGTTCTTCTTCTTGGGCTAAATCTTCAGCATAAGCCTGGTCAAACTGCTTACCTGCAGGATCCAAAAGAATCACGCGCGGATTCTTCTTTTGAATAGCATCAAAGGCATCAAAGATTGGTTGCGCACGTAGCAACATCCCTTGACCCCCGCCATATGGTTCATCATCCACATGACGGGCCTTTTCAGCATATTCACGAAAATTATGATACTGGATATCTAAAAGCCCTTTTTCACGGGCCTTTCCAACGATAGAATGTTCTAGAGGCGAGAACATCTCTGGAAAGAGGGTTAAAATATCAATCTTCATCGTCTAAACCTTCTAAGAGTTCTACATCCACACGATTATTAGGAATATCAACATTGAGGACAACTGGTGGGATATATGGTAAAAGCAGATCCCGTTTTCCCTTACGCTTAACTACCCATACATCGTTAGCACCTGGTTGCAGAATTTCCTTGATGGTTCCAATCAAGTTATCACCCTCGTAGACCTCTAGTCCAATAATCTCGTGATAGTAAAATTCACCCTCATCTAGGTCATTAAGGTTTTCTTCTGCAACCTTCAAACTGTGGCCCTTGTATTTTTCGATATCATTAATGTGATACATATCCTTAAATTTGATGATATCAAAGTTTTTATGCTTACGGTGACTTGCGATAGTCACTGTTTTAACAAATTGATCCTTCTCATCAAATAAGGCAAGTTCTGCACCTTTTTTAAAGCGTTCTTCCGAAAAATCCGTCACAGATAAGACTCTCATCTCACCTTGCAAACCTTGTGTATTGACGATTTTTCCAACGTTAAAATAGTTCATTTGATCTCCTGTAATTTCCTTATCTCCATTTTCTTCTTACAATTTTTTAATAATATCTACAATTTTTTCTGATTCAGACCACTGCAAATAATGATGACTTCCACCTAGAATAAGTCTAGTCTTAGAAATCCAATATTCTGATTCTCTGTACTCTTTTTCTCTATAAGCCTGACAAAAAATAAATACAGGGATGCGATCCGTTATTGACACATCCTCAAAATCTTCCTTGGTGATCTCAACAGATACATGAAAGCCCGGAACTTGAGATTCCAACTCTGAGCCTTTTTCTTGCATTAATTCCCATATCTTTTTATTAATTTCAGGGCTAAAGGTGGTTTGAGTTAAGTTCTTAAAATAAAGTTCAGGACCGAATTCTTCAATCAGTCTCATTTGCTTTTCCATTTCTGGATAAGGATTCTTTGAAAAATCAGCAAACATTACTTTTTTAGTTGTCGGTTCAATCGCCACTAAAGCTTGACAATTAAAATCTTTGTTCATCAATTTGCAAGCTAAGATTCCACTCAAGCTATGAACACAAAGTACATAATCAGAAATATTTAGTTTTTTAAGAATTTCATAAACTGCATCTACCAGATTGTCCAGATTTTTTCCAGCTAGGTTCTGAATCGAACTCCTACCTGTGTTTGGAAAATCAATTGTCAAATAACCAATTGTGGGAGGAAGTTTTTCAAGTATAAGTGAAAAATTTTCATAACTTGGTATCAAACCTGCTCCATTTAGACAAACAAGCATTTTCTTTTGCTTTTGATAAGTAACAGAGAGAGTACCGATTTCTGTAGATACTTCAAACCTCTTCATAAAGAAATCCACTCATTCTATATAATGAATTATTAAAAATCCTTATCCTTTATTTTATCACGTTCTAGGTATTTTCACAAGTTAGAGAAAAAGCTAGTTCTGACCTTCCGCTTCTAAATATCCTTCCAAATCTCGTTCATGGTGATACTTGATGGCAGCTTTCTTATCTTTTTCAAAAATGGTCTTGGTTAGGTCAATATCGTTGATAGCTGCGATTGCAACCGTATAATGAATAATATCAGCAAGTTCTTTAGCAAGTTCCTCATTTGAGTCCTGAACTCCCTCTTTTCGTCCAGAACGTCCATTTAAAACCTCAGCTACTTCTCCGACTTCTTCAACTAGTTTTATAAAGAGCCCTTCTTCTGTTCTAGATTGCTGGTAATGTTCTAGCAAATAGGCTTGTAGTTGTCTAACTGTTAAATCCTTCATATCCTACTCCTAGCAAAAAAGCGAGACATCCGTCCCGCTTTTCTTATTTTTCGTCAATAACGATTCTTACTTTTTTGTCTTCAGTTGGGACAGAGTAGACAATCGTTCTTATCGCAGAGATAGTGCGACCCTTACGACCAATCACACGACCCACATCGCTTTGGTCAAGATCCAAATGATACTCCAAAAATTCTGGTGTATCTTCAATCTTGATAGTTAAGGCATCTGGTTGTGAAATCAAAGGTTTCACAATTGCAATAATGAGATTTTCAATCGTATCCATCTGTCAACCTACTTTAGAATTATTTAGAGAATTTAGAATCGTGGAATTTCTTCAATACGCCTTCTTTTGAAAGGATGTTGCGTACTGTATCTGAAGGTTGAGCTCCATCAGCCAACCATGCAAGAACGCGGTCTTCTTTCAAAGTTACTTGATTTTCAGCAACAAGTGGGTTGTAAGTTCCAACTGTTTCGATGAAACGTCCGTCACGTGGTGAACGTGAATCTGCTACGTTAATACGGTAGAAAGGTTTTTTCTTAGAACCCATACGAGTCAAACGGATTTTTACTGCCATTTTTAATATCTCTTTTCTTTTATTTTTTTAGTTCGGTGAAATAGCTGAGCTATTTAGCACATGTTCTATTATATCAGATTTCTGATAGGTGTCAAGAAAAAAACTTGACAGAGTTTAAATATTTTTATATTTTTGGGAAATTTGTTAGACTAAAAAGGAGAAAGAGAAATTTTATGAATACTACTTTAAATTCTATCTATAAAGACTACCCTGTCAAGCCCTATATCTCTCCTAATCGTGATATGGAAGCTTGGCTACTAAACCCTAAGCCTGTTCCAAAACGCAACATGGAACTACTTGAGGACAATTTATTAGCAGGTGATATCATCCTTCTCTGGAGAATCAACTTTGGAACTTTCACCACTGAAACTTGGTTTCCAAAGTATTTTGAGTATACTTATGGAATTGACGCACCAAAACATTTAGAAACGCTTGTTGAAAAAGGCTATGCTATTATTGAAACAGCCTTTGACTCTCTTGATCATCTAAATGCTACCATGAAAAAGAATATTCTTAAAAGAAGGGGGTTACTGGACTCTCCAAGATGAAGGCTTCTGACTTGAATCAAGCACTTCATGATCATTTTTCAGAAGAAGAATTAGCTAACTGCTTTTCGATTCGTGGCTATAAACTAACTCCAAAAGGTGAACAAGCTCTCAAAGGTCATCAAGCAATCATTGACCGCCATCCTAAAAAGAATCTTTAATCAACCATAACTGGTTGATTTTTTTAACGCAAAAACACTTACAAACCATTACATTTATTGACAATCACTTACAAAAGAGTTATATTAGTATTAAAAGGGGGCTTTCCTATGTACCAAGAACAACGATTAGAAGAAATCATAAAACTTTTAGAAGAGAGAGGAAGTCTATCAGCAAAAGAAATGGTTGACCATTTCCATGTTTCTAAAGATACCATCCGTAGAGATTTTGCTATTCTCGCAAAGGAGAAACGAGCAAAAAGAACTCATGGAGGTTTATTGCCAATTCAAAAGCAACGGATTCTTGGTTATAAAGGTCGAGCAGAACAATCTTCTAAAGAAAAAGAGAAAATTGCTCATTTAGCTACCCAACTCATTTCTGATTCACAATTAATTTTCTATGATGTTTCAACAACTGTACTTGAGTTAGCAAAAATAACAGATAAAAAAGTTACTATTTTCAGCCATTCATTGGATAATGCACTGGTCTTAGGAGAAAATGAAAATGTCGATTTTCACATTATCGGTGGACGATTTCATAAAAAGAATCGTTTCTATTACTCATTAGAAGAATCCGAATCTTTGAATAGAATTAAATTTGACTTAGCATTTTTTGGTGCAGCTAGTCTTTCAGACGGACAAGTTAGTTTTGAAGATCAAGAAGATGTTCTAATGAAAAAAAAAGCATTTAAAACCAGTAAAATTCGCGTCTTGTTAGCTGAAACCAGCAAGATAAACAAACACTCTCATTATATTCTTTCCGAACTTACAGATTTTGATTATTGGATTACAGACAAAGAACCCGACATAGAAATTCAACAATCTTTAGATGGTAAAACAACTATTCTATTTTAAAAAGGAGAAACATATGTCAGTAATAAAGTTAATCATGAGTGATATCGATGGTACTATTTTGGATAAAAACCACCAATTAGATTCTCATTTGATAGAACTGATGCCACTTTTGAAACAAAGTGACATCCCTTTTGTTCTAGCTTCTGCTCGCTCTCCTCTTGGTATAGCTCCAATTTCGAAAGAACTTGGAATCACAGATTTTCCAATTGCAAGTTATAATGGTGCTCTCATTAGTACAGGAGATAAAATTCTGAGTCAGCATTCTATTAATAAAAAGGAATTACTCTTACTACATGATTTTTTAACAAAAGAATTTCCGACAGTTTCAATTAATGTTTATTCTGGAAAATATTGGTACGTAAATACTTTAGATAAATGGGTAGAAATTGAAGCACAGATTACTGGAGAGAGCCCCAAAGTTACTTCACTAGCAGATTTTCTTCAGGAAGAAAAGAATCTTATTCATAAACTTTTACTAATAGATAACGCAGCTACTATCCAGAAACTTAAAGAGACATTAGAAACAATGGATTTCCCTCAAACTGACTTTTACCTTTCGAAGGATAACTATCTTGAAGTCACACATAATCAAGTCTCAAAAAAACAAGCTCTGTTAGAATTAGCCAACTATTATCAACGATCACTCACTGAAATTATGAGTATTGGAGATAATTATAACGATATTCCAATGATTGAGACCGCTGGACTTGGTGTTGCAATGGGAAATGCTCCTACAGATGTTAAAGTCTGTGCAAATAAAGTAACAGATTCTAATGAGCAGAATGGGGTAAGTAAGGCCATAAAATTGTATGTACTATCGGAATGATTACAATTGAATATTTGAAATCCACTTTCAATTAGGGTACAATGGTAGAAATGATTTTTGAAAGGATTACCATGAAAAAAATAGCAACACTTCTATTAATCTCAACTTTTGCCCTTGCTGGATGTAGCAGTATCCAACGTAGTCTCCGAGGGGATGACTATGTAGATTCTAGTTTGGCTGCTGAAGAAAGTTCCAAAGCAGCTGCCCAATCTGCCAAGGATCTCAAAGACGCCTTGACAAATGAAAATGCTAACTTCCCACAACTCTCTAAGGAAGTTGCTGAAGACGAAGCTGAAGTCATTCTCCACACCAGTCAAGGAGATATCCGCATCAAACTCTTTCCAAAGCTAGCTCCACTTGCGGTTGAAAATTTCCTAACTCACGCAAAAGAAGGCTACTATAATGGTGTTACCTTCCACCGAGTGATCGATGGCTTCATGGTCCAGACTGGTGATCCAAAAGGGGATGGTACTGGTGGTGAATCCATCTGGCATGATAAGGATAAGACTAAAGACCAGGGAACTGGTTTCAAGAGCGAAATCTCTCCGTATCTCTATAACATTCGTGGCTCTCTCTCTATGGCCAATACTGGTCAACCAAATTCAAATGGTAGCCAGTTCTTCATCAACCAAAATACGACAGATATTTCTGCCAAACTCCCTACAAGTAGCTATCCAAAGAAAATTATCGAAGCCTACAAAGAAGGTGGAAATCCTAGTCTAGACGGTAAGCACCCTGTCTTTGGTCAAGTCATCGACGGTATGGGTGTTGTTGACAAGATTGCCAAGGCTGAAAAAGACGAAAAAGACAAACCAACTACTGCTATCACTATTGACAGCATTGAAATTGTTAAGGACTACGATTTCAGTAAAAAATAGGATGACCCTAAAATAAGGAGATGTGAAAATGATTTTATTCTGGGGTTCGAAAGGTTACCAAAAGATCTTAGGACATACTCAAACCACTATCGAGTGTGGTCACTGTAACAATACCGACACTTGGGAAATTTCAGAAACTGGACGTAAGTTTACCCTTTACTGGATTCCACTCTTTCCTTACGGAAAAACTTATTTCGTTTCTTGCCCGATTTGTCACTACGGGAAAGAAATCCAAAAATCTGATATTGAAACCTATTTGAATTACTAGCCAAAAAGCCAAGTCACCCGGACTTGGCTTTTTCCTATTCTAGTTTTGCGGGATTCTCTTTTTATGTCAACTCATTGAAATCCCAGATTTGGTCCATCCATTCTTCGTAAAAGTCTGGTTCGTGACAAACCATGAGGATAGAACCCTTGTATTCTTTCAGAGCACGTTTGAGTTCGTCCTTGGCATCCACATCCAAGTGGTTGGTAGGTTCGTCAAGAACAAGGACATTATTCTCGCGGTTCATCAAGAGACAGAAACGAACCTTAGCTTGCTCTCCACCTGACAATACTTGGATTTGACTCTCGATATGTTTAGTCGTCAGACCACAACGAGCAAGAGCTGCACGGACTTCTGCTTGATTGAGAGCTGGAAAGGCGTTCCAGACTGCTTCTAGTGGTGTCTGGCGATTGCCACCTTCCACTTCTTGCTCAAAGTAGCCGAGTTCTAGATAGTCCCCGCGTTCAACCTCCCCAGCAATTGGAGGAATAATCCCCAAGAGACTCTTCAAAAGTGTTGTTTTCCCGATACCGTTAGCACCAATAATGGCAACCTTTTGATTGCGTTCAAAGGTAAGATTTAATGGTTTGGTAAGGGGACGGTCATACCCAATCTGCAAATCCTTGGCTTGGAAGATAAAGCGTCCAGGTGTACGAGCAGTTTTGAATTCAAAGGACGGCTTTGGTTTCTCACTTTGAAGCTCGATGATATCCATCTTGTCCAATTTTTTCTGACGAGACATAGCCATGTTACGCGTTGCGACACGTGCTTTGTTTCGAGCCACAAAGTCCTTGAGATCCGCAATTTCTTTCTGTTGACGCTCATAGGCTGCTTCCAGTTGTGATTTCTTCATGGCATAGACTTCTTGGAACTGGTAGTAATCGCCTGAATAGCGTGTCAACTGTTGATTTTCAACGTGATAGACGATATTGATTACATCGTTTAAGAAAGGAATATCGTGCGAAATAAGTACAAAGGCATTTTCATAGTTCTGGAGATAGCGTTTGAGCCAGTCAATATGTTCAGCATCGAGATAGTTGGTTGGCTCGTCAAGAAGCAAGATATCTGGTTTTTCAAGAAGCAATTTGGCTAAAAGCACCTTTGTTCTTTGCCCACCAGACAAAGCTGTGACATCCGTGTCCATCCCAAAGTCCATGACACCAAGGGCACGCGCCACTTCATCGATTTTAGCATCCAAGGTATAGAAATCACGACTTTCCAAACGGTCTTGAAGTTCTCCAACTTCTTCCATTAGAGCATCAATATCAGCGCCCTCTTCTGCCATTTCCATGTAGAGTTCATTGATACGTGCTTCTGCTTTGAATAATTCGTCAAAAGCTGTACGAAGAACGTCACGAACAGTTTGGCCTTCTTTGAGCACCGCATGCTGATCTAGGTAGCCAGCTGTCACATATTTAGACCATTCCACCTTACCTTCATCAGGTAACATTTTACCAGTCACGATACTCATGAAAGTTGATTTTCCTTCACCATTGGCACCGACCAGACCGATATGTTCACCTTTTAAAAGACGGAAGGATACATCTTCAAAAATCGCACGGTCTCCAAAACCGTGACTTAAATTTTTTACTTCTAAGATACTCATTCTAATTCCTTATCTTGTTTCTATGTAGTAGTTTATAAAGGACCCAAGCCAGGTAGCCACCCAAAGTATTGGTCCATAAATCATCAATCTCAAATACCCGGTTAAAGTCGAAGAAAAAGTCTAAAACTAGCTGTGTACATTCGATTCCTAGACTCAATAGAAAACTGAGAAGAATCACTTTCTTCGTTTTTCTTAGACTAGGCATGAGATAGAGAAGTTGGAAAATCAGTGGGAATAGTAAAAGGATATTTAAGGCATTTTGCAAAAAAATCCAGAACAGTTGTAAAAAGCTTGTTACTTCTCCCAATTTCCACAAAGAGTTAAAAGGCGTCAAAAGAAAAACCAGGCGTCCAATAGTTTGAATACCTGGAGTTCCCACTCCTATCGGAAGTTTTGGCTGAGGAGTAAAGCAAAAACAGACAATACAAAGACTGTATAGAAAAACTCCCAAGCCTAGTAATTTTTTTCGATTCATATCATGGATTTACTTCAGCTACTGCTTTTTGGCGATCACGCTTCATAGTATTTGAACGCAATTGTCCACATGCTGCATCGATATCAGTACCATGTTCCTGACGAACAACACAGTTGATGCCTTTCTTCTTGAGTGTATCATAGAAGGCCATGACACGCTCTTTCGGACTACGACTGTACTGGTCATGTTCACTAACTGGGTTGTAAGGAATCAAGTTGACATAAGACAATTTCTTGATATTTTTCAGCAATTCTGCCAACTCAAGTGCTTGTTCCACTCCATCATTCACTTCATTTAGCATGATGTACTCAAAAGTTACGCGACGGTTAGTTGTTTCAATATAATACTCAATAGCTGCAAAGAGTTTTTCAATTGGAAAGGCACGGTTAATCTTCATAATGCTTGAACGAAGTTCATTGTTTGGTGCATGAAGAGAAACAGCAAGGTTGACCTGCACACCTTCATTAGCAAACTCACGAATCTTGTGAGCCAAACCTGAAGTTGATACAGTGATATGGCGAGCACCAATTGCCATTCCCTTATCGTCGTTGATGGTACGGATAAAGTTCAAAACGTTATTGTAGTTATCAAATGGCTCTCCGATGCCCATTACAACGATATGGCTTACACGTTCATCTTGTCCACGTTCGTCAAAATATTTTTGAACCAACATAATCTGCGCAACAATTTCTCCGTTATTGAGGTCACGTTGCTTCTTAATCAATCCTGATGCACAGAAGGTACAACCAATATTGCATCCTACCTGCGTGGTTACACAGACTGACAAACCATAGTGTTGACGCATCAGTACCGTCTCAATCAGCATCCCATCTGGCAACTCAAAGAGGTACTTGACTGTTCCATCTGCTGACTCTTGAACAATGCGTTGTTTCAAAGGATTGACTACAAATTGATCATTGAGTTTGGCAATCAAATCCTTAGACAAGTTGGTCATTTCTTCAAATGTCTGAACACGTTTACGGTAAAGCCACTCCCAGATTTGGTCAGCACGGAATTTCTTTTCTCCCTGTTCCAAGACCCATTCTTGCATGCCTTGGCGTGTTAAACTATAAATCGACGGTTTCATCTTTTCTCCTTATTCTCTAATCTTTCTGACGGATGACGAAATGGCGTTGTCCTTTTTCTTCGTTCTGAGGTTTCTGTTCTTTTGAACGGCGTCTATTTCTCTTGTCCGTATGATTTCTTTTCTTACTTTGGGAAGTCTTTTTCCCTTTTCGAGTATCTTTTTCTTCCTCTTTTTTGCGCATCTTTTGGTCAAACGGTGCTCGTTTAGGAACTTCATTTTCTAGAACAAAATAGGCACAACCATAGCTACAATACTCAAGTAGGTAATCTTGTAAACGACTGATTTTCTCAAGAGACTCTTCAGCTCGCTCATTCTTGTAGAAACCACGTAAGCGCAACTGCTCATTACTCCAGTCTCCAACAATATAATCGAACTTACTTAAAACTTCAGAAAAGCGTTGAGTAAATGCCGTTGCATCAAAAGCATCCTTACTATTTTCAACCAAAGTAAAGGTAAACCCTTCAGCTTCGACTTTATCTCCAGATAGATGAAATTCAGGACCAGGGAATTTATTGTAATTATATAATTCGGGTGCAATCTCTTTACGCATAATATTCCTTTTTAACGTTTACTTAGTACTCTATTTTACCATATTTTCGCCACATTTTCACCTTTAGCATTAAAATGAAAAAAGTCTGACGATTTAAGAATCTCTATCTAAAAAGGCTCTATAATTTCTGTAGTGGGTAAAACCACCATAGGAATTATGGAGCCTATTTTGTTGTAGAAAAAAAGTCCCATAAGACCTATAATGAAAAGTGACCAAACCATCATTAGAAAGAATCTTATGGAACAATTAAATTTTATCACAAACTTACTCGAAATTAAAGACAAGAACATCATAATCTTGGATTATATTGATGCTGGAACTCATAAAGAAATCATCGCTAAGCTCGATTATCCTGCTCCTAAGTGTCATCACTGCCTAGGACAAATGGCTAAATATGACTTTCAAAAAGAATCTAAAAGTCCCTACCTCGAATGTGCAGGATATAAGACACTCATTCGATTGAGAAAACGTCGTTTTCGTTGTAAAGTCTGCGGGAAAATGGCTGTATCAGAGACTTCCTTAGTCAAAAAGAATCATCAAATCGCGACCATCGTCAACCAGAAAATCACTCAAAAACTAATCGAGAAAGTCCCTATGACGGCTATCGCAGAAAGTCTATCTGTCTCTACTTCGACAGTCATTCGTAAATTGAAAGAATTCAAATTCAAGACAGATTTATCGTTCCTTCCAACTCACATGTCTTGGGATGAATACAGCTTCAAGAAAGGTAAGATGAGTTTCATTGCACAGGATTTTGATTCCAGAAAGATCGTAGCTATCTTAGATGGACGGACTCAAGTGACTATTCGTAATCATTTCCTTCGTTATTCTAGTCAGGTGAGAAGTCGCGTGAAAGTCATTACCATGGATATGTTTAGTCCCTATTACGATATTGCCAGAAAACTTTTTCCTAACGCTAAAATCGTTCTCGACCGCTTTCACATTGTCCAACATCTCAGTCGAGCTATGAATCGTCTTCGCATCCAAGTCATGAATCGTTTTGATCGTAAATCGCACGAATATAAGGCACTAAAACGTTACTGGAAACTCATTCAACAGGATAGCCGTAAACTTAGTGATAAACGTTTTTATCGCCCTACTTTTCGCTCACACTTGACCAATAAAGAGATTCTCGAAAAGCTCCTTGCATACTCTCAAGAACTTAGAGACACTATGAACTCTATCAACTATTACTGTTTCATTTCCAAGAGAAACAAACAGACCATTTCTTTGAACTATTGAAGAAACGATTTCTTGTGTAAATCCTATTTTTCAAACTGTTTTTAAGACCTTTTTGAAAGA
>NZ_AJML01000015.1:0-45104 GCF_000259525.1 Streptococcus sp. SK140
AATCATTCGCAGAGTGTAAAGGTATAAGGGAGCTTGACTGCGAGAGCTACAACTCGAGCAGGGACGAAAGTCGGGCTTAGTGATCCGGTGGTTCCGTATGGAAGGGCCATCGCTCAACGGATAAAAGCTACCCTGGGGATAACAGGCTTATCTCCCCCAAGAGTTCACATCGACGGGGAGGTTTGGCACCTCGATGTCGGCTCGTCGCATCCTGGGGCTGTAGTCGGTCCCAAGGGTTGGGCTGTTCGCCCATTAAAGCGGCACGCGAGCTGGGTTCAGAACGTCGTGAGACAGTTCGGTCCCTATCCGTCGCGGGCGTAGGAAATTTGAGAGGATCTGCTCCTAGTACGAGAGGACCAGAGTGGACTTACCGCTGGTGTACCAGTTGTCTTGCCAAAGGCATCGCTGGGTAGCTATGTAGGGAAGGGATAAACGCTGAAAGCATCTAAGTGTGAAACCCACCTCAAGATGAGATTTCCCATGATTTTATATCAGTAAGAGCCCTGAGAGATGATCAGGTAGATAGGTTAGAAGTGGAAGTGTGGCGACACATGTAGCGGACTAATACTAATAGCTCGAGGACTTATCCAAAGTAACTGAGAATACGAAGCGTGAAGGTTTTCTTGGAATTTGATAGATATTCAATTTTGAGTAGGTATTACTCGAAGTTAAGTGACGATAGCCTAGGAGATACACCTGTACCCATGCCGAACACAGAAGTTAAGCCCTAGAACGCCGGAAGTAGTTGGGGGTTGCCCCCTGTGAGATAAGGAAGTCGCTTAGCTTTAATCCGCCATAGCTCAGTTGGTAGTAGCGCATGACTGTTAATCATGATGTCGTAGGTTCGAGTCCTACTGGCGGAGTATGTAAACGTTCTAAGGAACGTTTTTTTATTTATCTTTCAGGGGTCATCTTGATCCTTTTTTTATTTAGCTCTTTATTAATATATAATATCTTTTATAAGTAATTCATTAATGGATTTTGCTATGTTGCAATCATAGTTCAGATGAGTTTTTTTAATGAGATAAATTGCTAGAATAAGTGCAACATTTACTAGAACTCATTTACTAAAGCTTCACAAGCAGTTCTGTAAGCTAAACATTTTCGTGGTCGGTGATTGACATCATATAAGGCTATGTTCAAAGCCTCCTCAGAGATAGCGGCTAAATTTGTTTTCTTTGGGAAATATTCTCTTAGTAAGCCATTTGCGTTTTCATTGCCTCCTCTCTGCCAGGATGAATAGGTGTCCGCAAAGAAAAAGGAAATTCCTAAGTTCTCTACCAGAGGATAGCAGGCGAATTTTTTCCCCTGTCTGAAGTGAAGGTTTTAAAAGCCTCTTTTGGAAATAGCCTACAAAGTTGTTCGATGGCTGAAAACATGGCTTTGGCTCTTCTATCTGTTATATTGAAAGTTAAGTAAAAGCGATTTTACAGCTCCAGGAAGGTTGCTAAACAGCCCTTGCTTTTGCCTCTGGAAGTCGATCTCCCAGTGACCAAAATTCTCACAATTTCGGACCTCTTTAGGACGTTTAGTAATCGGCGTGCCAATCCTAAATGTCTGACGTGTTTCTTTGGGGTGTCAAGTTTTTCCTTTACGACGAAGGACTCTTATATCTAGATCAATCGAGCCAGTTATAGATGGTTTTAAAATCTACTATTGGCTTTTGTATAAGTTGATAGGGGTTATAAATCTGTTCAGGCGACCAGGAAGATTTTAAACAGTTCTCAATTTCCTTTTTCAATTTTGGTGTTAAACAAGACTTCCGGCCCTTTTGCTTAGCTCTGTGGTTGTACTGTTTCTGTGCTAAGACTGCGGAATAACCATTTTGGCATTGTATTAACCCTCTTAAAATGGTAGACTTATGGACGCCAAGTTTACTTGCAATTTGGCAGGGTTTCAAACCTAAATCCAAGTAAGTTTCTATCTTTATTCGGTTAGTTATGGTAGGATGGGAGTAGCTCATAGTTTTTCCTCGGGTTCTGTTTGTGTGGTTACCTACAGTTTACACCAATGATACGCTATGAGTTTTTTGTGCAATATATTTTACAATTTATCTAATAAAATAAACTAGAATAATTCCTACAGTGATTTCCTTTCATTACAGAAATTTTAGATTTTTTTTTGAAATGTAGGATTGTTGACCTGAACTGTTAATTTTTTTATCTGTTATTTATTTGGATATTCATTATAGTACATGATAGAAGTATCTTCCCAGATTCTTCTATTTTTTTGTTATACTCATTTTATCAATAGAAATGGAGTCAAATAAAATGATTGAACAGATTTATAAACAATATCTTGATTTTTATGATGTTATTGAAAAGGAATATAGTTATTTAGTAGATAATGATTTAGAATGGGAAGTTTTTCATCTTCGATTTTTACTATATTATTTAGTTTGGTACAAGATTGATATTATGCATCCTTTATTTTCTTTCCACTATAGAGCCTGCTACCGTTTGTACATTGAACAGCTATTGATTTCAAATGACTGTGTTGGGGGATAATTTATAATTTTCATATTTCCGAACGATTTTATAGTTTTTTCTTTTCATAATATAAATTTACAATATTTTTTAAATATTAATTTTCTAATTTTCTCTAATTCCCTAATGTTTCTGGTCTTTGGTCTTGAAAAAATTGAGAATCTTTATTATAATAAATTGTAAGATATAATTGCAGGTGAGATTCCTGCCATGTATGTGAGAAAGGAAGAGCCTAAGGGCTCAGACAAGATTATGACTTCAGTTGTTGTTGTAGGTACCCAGTGGGGTGATGAAGGTAAAGGGAAGATTACAGACTTCCTCTCAGCTAATGCAGAAGTGATTGCACGTTACCAAGGTGGTGATAATGCTGGTCACACAATTGTGATTGATGGAAAGAAATTTAAGTTGCACTTGATTCCTTCTGGAATTTTCTTCCCTGAAAAAATTTCTGTCATTGGGAATGGGATGGTTGTAAATCCTAAGTCACTTGTGAAAGAGTTGAGCTATCTTCATGATGAAGGTGTTACAACAGATAATCTACGTATTTCTGATCGTGCGCATGTTATTTTGCCGTACCACATCGAGTTAGACCGTCTGCAAGAAGAAGCTAAGGGTGAAAATAAAATTGGTACTACTATCAAGGGTATCGGACCAGCTTATATGGATAAGGCTGCTCGTGTTGGAATCCGTATTGCAGATCTTTTGGATAAAGAGATTTTCCGTGAACGTTTAGAACGCAATCTTGCTGAGAAAAATCGTCAATTTGTAAAATTGTATGATAGCGAACCTATTTCATTTGATGATATTTTTGAAGAATATTATGAGTATGGCCAACAAATCAAGCAATATGTAACAGATACTTCTGTTATCTTGAATGATGCACTTGATAATGGCAAACGTGTTCTTTTTGAAGGTGCACAAGGGGTCATGTTAGATATTGACCAAGGAACTTATCCGTTTGTTACTTCTTCAAACCCTGTTGCTGGTGGTGTGACAATTGGTTCTGGTGTTGGTCCAAGCAAGATTGACAAGGTTGTAGGTGTATGTAAAGCTTATACAAGTCGTGTTGGTGATGGTCCATTCCCAACTGAATTGTTTGATGAAGTGGGAGAACGCATTCGTGAAGTAGGTCATGAGTATGGTACTACAACAGGTCGTCCACGTCGTGTAGGTTGGTTTGACTCAGTTGTGATGCGTCATAGTCGCCGTGTTTCTGGCATTACAAATTTATCTTTGAACTCTATCGATGTTTTGAGTGGTTTGGATACAGTTAAAATCTGTGTTGCTTATGATCTTGACGGTCAACGCATTGACTACTATCCAGCTAGTCTTGAACAATTGAAACGTTGTAAACCTATTTATGAAGAATTACCAGGTTGGTCAGAAGATATCACTGGAGTACGTACTTTGGAAGATCTTCCTGAAAATGCACGTAACTATGTTCGCCGTGTTAGCGAATTGGTTGGTGTTCGTATCTCTACTTTTTCAGTAGGTCCTGGTCGTGAACAAACAAATATTTTAGAAAGTGTTTGGTCATAAGAGATTTTTTAAGATTTGTTTAAGATAGTTCAGCTATACTATAGACAGTTACAAGAAGACCTCCTAACTTGTTGTAACAAATATCCTAAACTTTTCTTTTTCATAATAATCTCCCTATAAAGTCACCGCATTCGGTGGCTTTTTTTTCAGTTTTTAAGTCCTATCTGGGTGTCTTCTTGAAAGTAGGATATGAAGAAAAAACATTGGGCATTAAGTCTCTAGATTAAGTCTTGATTTGGTAGCCCCAGTTCTACGAGTTTTCAACATTTTGGTAAATTAGTTAAGGTTGTGAATGCAGAAAAGAAGTTTCGGTAAAAGGAGCTTTTTGAATTGGAAAATACCAACAAATCGTTCAGTTGGCTAACACATCAAAGTCTCATAACTTAAGCAAAAATGAGGTTGGGATTTCTGATCCCAGCCTCATCAGTGAACTATTTTCTTGAGAATTTGTAAGTTAGACAAACTTGAATTTTTTCTGAATCAGCTTACTTGATAAATTGATTGCCTGATTTATCACTTTGAAATAGCTTCATTTCATGCATAAAAGCATCTGCCTTTAGTTTATCTGTGATGATACTGACTCTGACTAGCTTATTTAGTTTTTTTTCATGTCCTTCTAAAAAAATAGGATTTTTAATTTTTATGGTTAACTTTACACAGTTAAAGGGACGCCTTTTAATGGTTAGTTGTTCAATATCTTGAAGTTTAAATTGATAATGTAATAGGCTGTGGCCTCTATTGCTATAGGTATAATACTGAACAATATTGTTTTTATAAACTTCTAATTTTACTCCATTTATGAAGAGAGAATAGCCTAAAAACCATATAAGGAGGGGAGCATAAATCAGCGCTACCGCCATAACAATCTTGTCTGCAAAATCAGTATTGTAAGTCATCAGATGCTTCAGAATCCAGAGAATCATAACAGATATAGATATCATGGATGGTCCCCCTACTCTATTAAATGTATCTTTATATGGAAACATCAAGTTAAGTTTTGGTTCATCCTGTAAAAATTCTAATTTCATTATTTACTCTTTCATCTTGTTTATTATTTAAATCTCAGGATAATCATCTCTTGGAGACTTATAGTTAAAAATCTTCCGACAGATCTGGACATTCTGTATCAGTTGTCCCCATTACTCTCAGTTCATGATTTCTAGTGTTTCTCTAAATTTTGCTACTATTATACTCTTTTTAAAACATTATTTCTACAAACCAGAGATTGAATACTATCTAAAGTTGGTTTCTGCAAATATTATAGAGCTCTTTTTTTGTCTAGGAAAACATGCTATAATGATAGAATTGATAGGCGTGGAAAGAGAGAAGCTATGGATTATACAGTTGAAGAGAAAGAAGCATTTATGAGAGAGGCCTTAAAGGAGGCGGAGATTGCTTTAGAGAATGATGAAATCCCAATAGGTTGCGTAATTGTAAAGGATGGAGAAATCATTGGTCGGGGGCACAATGCACGTGAGGAGTTGCAACGTGCGGTCATGCATGCGGAAATTATGGCCATCGAGAATGCGAATCTGAGGGAAGAGAGCTGGCGTTTGTTGGACTGCACACTTTTTGTGACCATTGAGCCTTGTGTGATGTGCAGCGGGGCGATTGGGCTTGCCCGTATCCCAAAGGTAGTCTATGGGGCTAAAAATCAGAAATTTGGTGCAGCTGGAAGTCTGTATGATATTTTGACAGACGAGCGTCTTAATCATCGTGTGGATGTTGAGACGGGGATTTTAGAGAGTGACTGTGCTAGCATTATGCAGGAATTTTTTAGAAATCGACGGAAAAAATAATTTCTCTTTTAAAATCTTTGGGAATGTGGTATAATAACTAATGGAGCAACAGTTCTGCGTGAAGCGGGTCAGGGGAGGAATCCAGCAGCCCTAAGCGAAGTGAATTGTGTGCTCTTTTTTTGTGCTTTAAAGAAAATAGTTTAAGTATGGCTAAAAAGGAATGAGTTTGTTAATAAAAGGGAAAATAAGTGACATTTTAAATATCTTTAAATTTTTTGTATGATTTTATTGTTTGCTTTTTGATAGGACACTTTTCTTTATTTTATATAGAAGATTTTTCGTGCTTTTTTCGAATAAATAAGATAAAATAGCCTAGAATAAAAGATTAAAAAGAGGGAAATATGAAAATTCGTGGTTTTGAATTAGTTTCTAGTTTTACAGATGAGAGTTTGCTACCCAAGCGTGAGACAGCACATGCAGCTGGTTACGACTTAAAGGTTGCTGTGCGCACAGTTATTGCTCCAGGTGAGATTGTCCTTGTTCCAACAGGGGTTAAGGCCTATATGCAACCGACAGAAGTGCTTTATCTCTATGATCGTTCTTCAAACCCTCGTAAGAAGGGCTTGGTTTTGATTAACTCTGTGGGTGTCATTGATGGAGATTATTATGGTAACCCAGGAAATGAAGGACATATCTTTGCACAGATGAAAAACATTACTGACCAAGAAGTGATTCTTGAAGTTGGGGAACGTGTGGTTCAGGCTGTCTTTGCTCCATTTTTGATTGCGGATGGCGATGCGGCAGATGGCGTGCGGACTGGTGGATTTGGATCAACTGGGCACTAAGATGAAGATTATCTTTGTACGTCATGGGGAGCCAGATTACCGTGAGTTAGAGGAGCGTTCCTATACTGGATTCGGGATAGATTTGGCACCCTTATCTGAGAAAGGAAGACAACAAGCTCAGGAACTTTGCAAAAATCCTTTGTTTGGCTCAGCTGATATCCTGGTGTCTTCTGCAGTGACGCGAGCTTTAGAAACGGCTTTTTATGTATCCTGTGCTACTGGCCTTCCTTTGAGAGTGGAGCCATTATTGCATGAATGGCAAGTCTATGAAAGTGGCGTAGAGAATTTTGAAAAAGCTCGTACTCTTTTTCTAGAAAATAATGGATCCTTACCTCCTAATTGTCCTATTCAATATGAGACAACTGAGGAAATGAGGTCTCGGTTTCTAGAATCTATGGGCAAGTATCGAGACTATCAGACAGTCGTTGTTGTCACCCATCGAATGCTCATGCGCCAATTTGTACCAGACGAGAAGATTGATTTTTGCCAAGTGATTGAGTGTGAGATAGAGATATAGAAAGAAGCACAATTAAATGAGCTATAAGGATTTTCAAGCTTTTACCGCAGAAAATTGTCAAGGGTATAAGAAGGTGTATGAGATTAGTATTGGAGGTTTTCTTTACTTGGCTTTTCTTCCAGGAGACTATCAAAAAATCCTTTGCATTTCTTCAGAATATATGTCCATCATCGATAGTGAAAAAGGTCAAGTCACTCCAATAGATGGGGATTACGATGAGATAGAGTTAGTAGCTATGTGTGATGGTTATGACTCTCCTATCCCTATCGCTGGACAATATGGTGGAATCCTTCCTTTGTATAATGGTAAAGACATCCGAGTGACAATGGCTAAAGATCAATCTGAAGAATATCCGATTTTAACCATTTATTGGGAAGAGAATAAAGAAACTAGGACTCAAATTTATAAAGGTTATTTACCCTATATTTTTGGATTTAGTTCTGATGGGGAGTATTATGTCCATGCGGATGATGGTGGACTGATTGTTCTGAAAAGAAATAGTTACTGATTTGGAAAATTAATAAGAGATTTTAAAATGAAAGGATTAGAATCATCGCAAAGAAAAAAGCGACATTTGTATGTCAAAATTGTGGGTATAATTCCCCTAAATATCTGGGGCGTTGTCCTAACTGTGGGTCTTGGTCTTCTTTTGTTGAGGAAGTTGAGGTTGCAGAGGTCAAGAATGCGCGTGTGTCCTTGACAGGGGAGAAAACCAAGCCTATGAAACTGGCTGAAGTGACCTCCATCAATGTCAATCGAACAAAGACTGAAATGGAGGAGTTCAACCGAGTTCTTGGTGGAGGTGTGGTGCCAGGGAGTCTCGTTCTTATCGGCGGGGATCCAGGAATTGGGAAATCAACTCTGCTCTTACAAGTCTCAACCCAGCTGTCTCAAGTAGGGACAGTTCTCTATGTCAGTGGTGAGGAGTCTGCTCAACAGATCAAACTCCGTGCAGAGCGCTTGGGGAATATTGATAGTGAGTTTTATCTCTATGCTGAGACCAATATGCAGAGCGTGAGAGCTGAGGTGGAGCGAATCCAACCAGACTTTCTTATCATCGACTCTATCCAGACCATCATGTCTCCTGAGATTTCTGGAGTTCAAGGTTCTGTGTCTCAGGTGCGTGAGGTGACTGCAGAACTCATGCAGCTGGCCAAAACCAATAACATTGCCATCTTTATTGTAGGGCATGTGACCAAGGAAGGAACCTTGGCGGGTCCTCGTATGTTGGAGCATATGGTGGATACGGTTCTTTACTTTGAAGGGGAACGCCACCATACCTTCCGGATTCTAAGAGCAGTCAAAAACCGTTTTGGCTCGACAAATGAAATTGGGATTTTTGAGATGCAATCAGGTGGCTTGGTTGAGGTGCTCAATCCTAGTCAAGTTTTCCTAGAAGAACGTTTAGATGGAGCAACTGGTTCGTCCATCGTGGTGACTATGGAAGGGACGCGTCCGATTTTAGCAGAGGTACAGGCCTTGGTGACACCGACTATGTTTGGAAATGCCAAGAGGACTACAACAGGCCTTGATTTCAATCGTGCAAGTCTGATTATGGCTGTTTTGGAGAAACGGGCAGGTTTGCTTCTCCAAAATCAGGATGCTTATCTTAAATCAGCTGGTGGTGTCAAATTAGATGAGCCAGCTATCGACCTAGCGGTTGCAGTTGCTATAGCTTCGAGCTATAAGGACAAGCCAACCAATCCTCAGGAATGTTTTGTAGGAGAATTAGGTTTGACTGGAGAAATTCGGCGCGTGAATCGTATCGAGCAACGCATCAATGAAGCTGCTAAACTTGGATTTACAAAAATCTATGTACCTAAGAATTCCTTGACAGGTATTAAGCCACCTAAGGAAATTCAGGTGATTGGAGTGACGACTATCGGAGAAGTCTTGAAAAAAGTATTTGCCTAATAGTCTTACTCAGTTTTAGATTGTAAAATATTTTATTGTTAACATTTATTAAAAACAAGGAGGAATTTCTGATGAAATTTTCTATGGACAGTCATATGCAATTTCCTTTGGTAGAGTTGTCACTCAATCAAGGAGAAACCGTCTATATCCAGCGCGGTAGCATGGTTTACCACACACCTAATGTCAGCCTCAATACTCAGCTCAATGCTAGTGGTTCTGGTTTAGGACGTTTTGTCAAAGCTGTGGGGCGTTCTATGGTTTCTGGCGAAAGTACCTTTATCACCCAAGCTATTGCTGAGTCTGACAACGGCAACCTTGCTTTAGCACCAGATACTCCTGGTCAAGTGATTGCTCTTGAACTAGGTGAAAAGCAGTATCGATTGAATGATGGGGCTTTTCTGGCTCTTGATGGGACGGCTTTCTATACAATGGAGCACCAATCTATTGGGAAAGCACTTTTCGGAGGTCAAGGTGGTCTTTTCGTAATGACTACTCAAGGTCAGGGAACTCTTTTGGCCAATGCTTTTGGCTCTATTAAGAAAATTGAGCTACAAAACCAAGAAATAACTATAGACAATGCCCATGTGGTAGCTTGGAGTCAATCTTTAGACTATAATATCCACTTAGAAAATGGCTTCTGGCAGTCTATTGGTACAGGCGAAGGAGTGGCGAATACCTTCCGAGGTACCGGTGAGGTCTATGTACAAAGTCTCAATCTTCAAAGCTTTGCAGGCTCTCTTAACAAGTATATTCAAAAAGGTTCATAATAATAAAAAAACTAGGGCAGAAACTCAAGCTAGAAGCTGGATGTCTCTGTCCTGGTTTTTTAATAGGGAGGTTGACAGCTGACAAATACTCTTAAAAATGATAAGATAGGAGAAATGTTTGATTATCAAATTTTCAAAGGGGAAAATCGTGTCGTATTTTGAACAGTTTATGCAAGCCAACCAGGCTTATGTTGCCCTGCATGGGCAGTTAAATCTGCCAATCAAGCCGAAAACAAGAGTAGCCATTGTGACTTGTATGGACTCACGTCTGCACGTTGCACAAGCTTTGGGGTTAGCTCTGGGAGATGCCCACATTTTACGGAATGCGGGCGGTCGAGTGACAGACGATATGATTCGCTCACTCGTGATTTCTCAGCAACAAATGGGAACAAGAGAGATTGTGGTTCTTCATCATACAGATTGTGGTGCTCAGACATTTCAAAACGAAGAGTTTCAAGAACATTTAAAAGCTGAATTAGGGGTTGATGTCTCGGGTCAAGATTTTCTCCCTTTTCAAGACGTTGAGGAGAGTGTTCGTGAGGATATGCAGTTACTTCGAGAATGCCCATTGATTCCAGATGATGTGGTTATTTCAGGGGCTGTTTATGATGTGGATACAGGTAGTATGAGAGAGGTATACTAACTTTTCATTTGTGAGTTCCTATCTTCCTATGAGATAGAATGTCTAAGTTGTC
The DNA here is from genome assembly GCF_000259525.1 of Streptococcus sp. SK140. NCBI lineage: Bacteria > Bacillati > Bacillota > Bacilli > Lactobacillales > Streptococcaceae > Streptococcus > Streptococcus sp. SK140. Next base: position 10,503 of record NZ_AJML01000015.1, read on the forward strand.
ACATTTCAGCTTGAATATAAGGAATATAAATGAGCACAAGACAAGGGGATAAATGTCCATTCTTGTCTTATTTTTTATTGAAAAATCAAGAAAAAAGCGCTACAATGGTAGTTGGAAAAATGTTGTGAAAAAACACAAGTGATACATAAATACTGGAGGAAATCATGTCTTTTTCTGATTTAAAGCTGTTTGCCCTTTCTTCAAATAGAGAATTGGCAGAGCGTGTGGCGCAAGAGATTGGGATAGAGTTGGGAAAATCGACTGTACGTCAATTTTCAGATGGAGAAATTCAAGTTAATATCGAGGAATCGATCCGTGGGAAACACGTCTTTATCCTACAATCAACTAGCTCACCTGTAAATGACAATCTGCTAGAAATTTTGATTATGGTAGATGCTTTGAAACGCGCCAGTGCAGAATCTGTCAACGTTGTTATGCCTTACTATGGCTATGCACGTCAGGATAGAAAGGCGAGAGCGCGTGAGCCAATCACTTCAAAACTTGTAGCAAATATGCTAGAAGTGGCTGGAGTGGATCGTTTATTGACGATTGACTTGCATGCTGCACAGATTCAGGGATTCTTTGATATTCCTGTCGATCACTTGATGGGTGCTCCTTTAATTGCAGACTACTTTGAGCGTCGTGGCATGGTTGGTTCTGACTATGTGGTTGTCAGTCCAGACCATGGTGGGGTGACTCGTGCTCGTAAATTGGCAGAGTTTTTGAAAACTCCGATTGCCATTATTGATAAACGTCGTAGCGTGGACAAGATGAATACCAGTGAAGTGATGAACATCATTGGTAAGGTAGAAGGCAAGACTTGTATCTTGATTGACGATATGATCGATACAGCTGGAACTATTTGCCATGCGGCGGATGCTCTTGCAGAAGCTGGTGCTGTCGAAGTTTATGCAAGCTGTACGCACCCAGTTCTTTCAGGGCCTGCTATGGATAATATCCAAAAATCAGCTATTAAAAAATTAGTTGTTTTGGATACTATCTACCTACCAGAAGAGCGTTTAATTGATAAGATTGAGCAAATCTCTATCGCTCATCTCTTGGCAGATGCTATTATCCGTATCCATGAAAAACGTCCTCTATCTCCATTATTTAGTATTGAGAAAAAAATCTAACGAATTCGTTAGATCAGACAAAACTCCTAATAAAGTGATAGACCTTGTTGGGAGTTTTCTTAATTAGATCAGAAAAATGTGAAAATTTCACTAATTGTTCGTTTTTTAGTCCATTTTTTTCCTTAATCTTTCGAGAATATTGCTTGTTTTTTAAGAATATAATAAATTTTACTCGTTTTTTACCAGAAATTTTAAAAATAGTTTAAGAAAAAGCTTGACAACTTAAATATATGTGATATAATTTGAGGTAATAAGGATTATCCTTATAATTAAAATTAAACTTAAAGAGGAGATAAAACAATGAAAAAAGTTTTATTGGCATCAGTAGCAGCTCTTGCAGTATTCTCAGCAGCAGCTCCAGTTTTTGCACAAGGAGAAAACCCAGCTTCTTCTAACCAATTGATCCAAAAGAAATATGTTTCTGAACGTGATATTGCAGATCAAGCTTATGCATACGTAGAAGCTCACCCAGAAGATATCGCAGCAGCTGTTGAAAAAGAACCTTCAGTGATTGCAGCTCGTGCAGAACTTGCTAAAGCTCAAGCAATCGTTGGTCACACTCATGAAAAAGCTGTAGCAACTGCTAAAGCTAACCTTGATGAAGTTTTGGCTGACGCAACAAATTCACAACGTAACCGTGCAATCCAATACTTGCAAGAAACATACCGTAACGCAGCTAAAGCTCAAGGTAACTACTGGAACGACCCAACTGGTGTTGAAGATAACAAACCTAACCCAACTCGTATCGCTGAAGACCAAGCTAACCAAACAGGTAAAGCTGCATCTGCTGATCAAGCAGCAGCTGACCAAGCAGCAACTAAACCAGAAGATGGTAAACCAGGTGCTGTAGACCAAGCTAAAAAAGCAGACGAAGCAGCTAAAAAAGCTGGCGCAAATGCTAAAGCAGGTCAAAAAGCTCTTCCAAAAACACACGCTGCTAAATAATTTTATTTAAAAAGTAGCCAATCACTGAAACTTGGTTTCAGTGATTTTTTTGGTAAAAAATGAGGGAGGAAAAGATGAGTAGACGTTCTACGACAAAGAAATCACCAATTACTAAAATAATTGCTTCTATCGTTGCAGTAGCTATCGTTGCTTTGGGAGGCTTCTTTATCTATAAAAGCTTCCTGGCTCCGACAGAGAATAAACAAAATGATGCAAAGGTTACTCAGGAAGCTCCAAAGCAAACCTATACTGCTAGCCAAGAAGAAAAAGAATATCTCGCTAATAAGTTTAAAGGCTTGCTCGCAACAAACTCTGAAACGGTTGGTTATGTATATATTCCTGGTACACAGTTAGATGAGCCAGTCGTTCAAACAACGGATAATGCGACTTATTTGGATAAGCGTTTTGATGGCGTTAACGAACCTTTAATGGGTGCAGTCTTTATGGATGCTGATAACAAGAAGGACTTTAGTGATCGATTGACTTGGTTATTTGGTCACGCTCGTGGTAGTAAAGTTCCTGACCACCGCATGTTTAAAGATGTGAATTACTTCAGTCGCCAAGAATATTTTGATGAACACCCTTATGTTGTCATTGAAACTCCAGAGAGAAAGTATTATTATGAAGCTGTTGCTATGATCATTGTTCCAGAAGAAACAGCTTTTTACCGTACTTCTTTTGATGATGATGCAGATTTTGAGAAACAGCTAACTACTATTTATGATACTGCAGAGGTTAAGAAGCCAAATGTCAAGGTATCAGCTAAGGATAAATATCTTGTTCTTTCTACTTGTCGTGAAGAAGATGATACGATTCGTGCCAATCTCTACCTTCGACAAATTCCTGACTCAGAGATGAGTGACTTTGTCAAACAACATGGAGAAAGCCTTCAGTATAAACCAACAAGAGAATAATCTTTAAATAAAATTTTTATGAATCCTCCTCAAATTGAATGAAATTGTTTAATTTTGGGAGGATTTTTTGATTTTATAGTAAATTTCTGCAAACCCTTTCAAAATATGCTATACTGATGAAAGATGAAAAAGGAGGGTTTTTATGACTCAAGAATTTATCAATCCAAGTGATGGCGTAATCCGTCAGTATCTAGAAACCAGTAAGACTCTAGCAGTAGTGGGCTTGTCTGACCGTGAGGAGACAACTAGCAATCGAGTGACAAAGGAAATGCAGGCTCGTGGCTATAAAATCATACCAGTAAACCCTAAGGCTACAGGTGGGGAAATCTTGGGAGAAAAGGCTTATGCCAGTCTAGCTGAGATTCCTTTCCCTGTAGATATCGTTAATGTCTATCGTCGTAGTGAGTTTCTACCAGATGTGGCACGAGATTTTCTCAAGGCTGATGCTAAGATTTTCTGGGCGCAACTAGGACTTGAAAGTCTAGAAGCGGAAGAAATCTTGCGTACTGGAGGTTGCGATGATATCGTGATGAACCGTTGTATTAAGAGAGAACATACACGCTTAATTCTTGAACAATAAAAAGGTAGCTTGCGGGCTACCTTTTGTGTTATACTCAATGAAAATCAAAGAGCAAACTAGGAAACTAGCCGCAGGCTGTACTTGAGTACGGCAAGGCGACGTTGACGTGGTTTGAATTTGATTTTCGAAGAGTATTAGAAAATACCGATGAGCGTTTGCATACCGAGACTAGTCAGGATGATGGCAATCCAGCAGAGAGCTCCGAGAAGAATGGATTTACCGCTGGACTTAATCATAGCAATGAGATTGGTTTTGAGGCCGATAGCGCTCATGGCCATGATGATGAGGAATTTAGACAGTTGCTTGAGAGGTGCAAAGAAGTTATTGCTGACACCGAAAGAAGTGAGAATGGTGGTTAGCAGAGAAGCTAGGATGAAGTAGAGAATGAAAACAGGGAAGATTTTTTTAAGTTTTACCCCTTGGTTGTTTCCTTGTTGACGACTTTGCCAGTAAGAGAGGAAGAGAGTGATAGGGATAATAGCTAGAGTACGGGTCAATTTGACAATGGTGGCAGACTCAAGAGTGTTTGTATTGTATAGACTATCCCAGGCACTAGCAGTAGCTGTTACAGAGGAAGTATCATTGACCGCAGTTCCTGCAAAGAGAGCAAAACCTTCGTTGGAAAGATGGAGCCAAGAACCTAGAGTTGGGAAGATAAGAGCTGCCAAGACATTGAAGAAAAAGATAACAGAAATGGCTTGTGCGACTTCTTTTTCCTTGGCATGGATGACAGGAGCAGTCGCTGCAATGGCAGAACCGCCACAGATAGAGGAACCAACACCGATCAAGGTAGCTAGCTTTGTATCTAGGTCAAAAAAGCGCTGGAAGAGATAGGCAACAATCAAGGCTATAGAAATGGTGGATAGAATGACAGGGAGCGAAGATTTTCCTACTGCAAAAACTTGAGAGATATTGAGTCCAAACCCAAGCAAGATAACAGCATACTGAAGTAATTTCTTGGAGCTGTAAGTCAAACCAGCATCTAGTTGTTTATAGGAAGTGAGAAATGGGTGGAGAATCATGCCAATAAAGATGGCAAAGACAGGTGCTCCCACAACAGGCAGAAAGCCTCCTAAAATCCAAGAAATGATAGATATGATAAGACAGACCAAAAGTCCAGCCCAATTTTTTGATAGAAATGACATAAAAACCTCCGAAAATAAATACTCCTTATTATAATCTTATCTCGAAGAAAAGTAAAGTTTAATAATTATTTGACAAGTTTCTCTCATTATGTGATTAGAACTGTAACGAAGTCTTGGTAAAAACAGAAATACCAGAGCTCCACCTCTGGTATTTCTGTTTGTCTAGTCATATTAAAACTAAACTCAGGTTATATTTTTTTTGTCGCACTTATCTAACCACTTTCTGACTATCCACTCAGAAATGACATTACCGATCTAGTAATCAATAATGGTGCTAGAATAGTTGTAACGAAGATTAGCAAAACCGTATTTTACAAAGGTATACTCTGTAATATTTAAATCCTTATTAAATCAACGTTTCTAAAGAAAAAGTAGCTGTAAAATATTATATATACAGCGTACTGTTAAACCAAGACGGTACCAAAAATTAAGGTTTCGGAGCTTATAAAATAAAGAAAGATGTCTCAATCAGTTGAGCTTTTTTTATTACCATTTTGTAGCAAAGTGACATAGTCGCTTTTTATGTGGAATAGGTGAGATAAAAAAATAGTGTTTTGTTTTTGGTCGATGAAGTAGAGTAAGACATACTGACCGATAATTTTTCCTCGTGTAGGGTACTTACTATTAATCTTTACACCAATTTTTTCATCGGCGTCAAAACCAGCCTCAGGAAAGACTTCTAAACTTTTTAAGCCATCTAAAATTTTACTCACAGTATTTTTAGCAGACTGAGGTGATAAAAGAACAGTAGTGATGTAATCATGAATACTGTCAATAGCTTGGGTCACTTCATCAGAAATAATTACTTTATAAGCCATAGCGTGCCCTCATACTGTCTAGGGAAGTCCCTTTTCCTGCTTCATATTCTCTTAAGGCTCGTTCGGATTGAGCTTGTAATTCCTCAATCAACTGTTCACGGTGTAAATCTTCTGCAGTCTTGATTGGCAAGTCCTGTTCGAGGACAATCTGCTCTATAAAAAGAGTGATAGCATCCGTCATGGTCATTCCTTTTTCCTTGATAATGGCTCTAGCTTGTTCCATTGCTAACTCATTGATTTTAAAATTATATTGCTTAACAAGTGATGTAGTCATGGTATATCTCCGTTCTATATCGTGTATAGCCAGTATATATTTTTTAAACTTTTTTTGCAAGAAAAAACTCTTGAATATAATCCAAGAGTGAAACGAATAGAACCAGTGGTGGAGCGGGTTCTTTACAGCCTAAAGCTGAAGGTAGTGCCAAACCTGAAGCTGAATCATCAGCAACCTTTGAGAAAACTGTTACCAGTCATCCGACCTCATCCTATCATTAGTTATCGTTTAGGACAAATAAGAGAGAATGTCAACAATAATTCTTATTACAACCATCTGTCCTGTACCTTTGTTTGATTTTCTTGTTTTTGAATAAATTGTCTGACTGTATCTTTTAAGTGTTTCTGAAATTCAAGAATCTGACTAAATTCATTTAGGTTAGCCTGATTATCTTCGTTTACTTTTTTTGTGACCTGATTTATATTGACTCCTATCCGATTTATTTCCTTATGCAACTCCTCAATACTCGTCGAAAATCTCCTAATACGTTGTCATCTTCGGCTTACCTAACCTTAGTTATGCTTTCACCTCGATTCCTAGTTTCATGAGATTTTCATTGAGTATTCTAAAAACATAGTGTTGTAATGAATTTAAATGAACATACATCAGTTGCTTATGCTAGTGTGATTTTGCGGTCAGAGAGCTTTTGTAGTATAATAGACATATGTTCTTTAAGCAAGGAGGGTATCTATGGACTTAACCAAGCGATTTAATAAACAATTAGATAAGATTCAAGTTTCCTTGATTCGTCAGTTTGACCAGGCTATTTCTGAGATTCCTGGGGTTCTACGTCTGACATTGGGAGAGCCTGACTTTACAACTCCAGACCATGTCAAGGAGGCAGCTAAGCGAGCCATTGACCAAAACCAATCCTACTATACAGGGATGAGTGGTTTGATGACCTTACGCCAGGCAGCTAGTGATTTTGTAAGAGAAAAATACCAGCTAGACTATAATCCAGAGAATGAAATCTTGGTCACAATTGGTGCGACAGAAGCCCTATCTGCTACTTTGACAGCTATTTTAGAAGAGGGTGACAAGGTTCTCTTGCCAGCTCCTGCCTATCCAGGTTATGAACCAATTGTAAATCTAGTTGGTGCAGAGATTGTTGAGATTGATACGACTGAAAATGGTTTTGTCTTGACTCCTGAAATGCTGGAGAAGGCAATTCTGGAGCAGGGTGACAAGCTCAAGGCTGTTATTCTTAACTATCCAGCCAACCCTACAGGAATTACTTATAGTCGCGAACAGTTGGAAGCCTTGGCTGACGTTTTACGCAAGTATGAGATTTTCGTTGTCTGTGATGAGGTCTACTCAGAATTAACTTATACAGGGGAAAATCATGTCTCTTTGGGAACTATGCTGAGAGGTCAGGCCATTATCATCAACGGTCTATCCAAATCCCATGCTATGACAGGTTGGCGTTTAGGCTTTATCTTCGCACCAGCAAATTTCACAGCCCAACTCATCAAGAGTCACCAGTACTTGGTAACTGCTGCAAATACTATGGCGCAACATGCTGCAGTAGAAGCCTTAACAGCTGGTAAAGATGATGCAGAGCCGATGAAAAAGGAGTATATCCAACGTCGGGACTACATTATCGAGAAAATGACTAATCTTGGTTTTGAGATAATCAAACCAGATGGTGCTTTTTATATCTTTGCTAAGATTCCAGTAGGCTACAATCAAGATTCGTTTGCTTTTCTAAAAGATTTTGCTCACAAGAAGGCTGTTGCCTTTATCCCTGGTGCAGCTTTTGGTCAATATGGAGAAGGTTATGTGCGCTTGTCTTATGCAGCTAGCATGGAAATCATCAGAGAAGCTATGAAACGTCTTGAGGAGTACATGAGAGAAGCATGATTCAGTCTATTACGAGTCAGGGGTTGGTGCTCTACAATCGTAATTTTCGTGAGGATGACAAGCTAGTCAAGATTTTTACAGAGCAGGTCGGCAAGCGGATGTTTTTTGTCAAACATGCCGGTCAGTCCAAACTGGCTCCAGTTATTCAACCTTTGGTGCTGGCTCGTTTTCTTTTGCGAATCAATGATGATGGACTTAGTTATATTGAAGACTATCATGAGGTGATGACCTTTCCAAAAATCAATAGTGATCTCTTTGTCATGGCCTATGCGACCTATGTGGCAGCTTTGGCGGATGCGAGTTTGCAGGATAATCAGCAGGACGCTCCCTTGTTTGCTTTTTTACAAAAGACTTTAGAGTTGATGGAAGAGGGGCTGGATTATCAAGTTTTGACCAATATTTTTGAAATTCAGATCTTGACCCGGTTTGGGATTAGTCTTAATTTTAATGAGTGTGTTTTTTGCCATCGGGTGGGTCAGGCCTTTGATTTTTCTTTCAAATATGGCGCTTGCTTATGTCCTGATCATTACCATGAGGACGAGAAACGTTGTCATCTGAATCCAAACATTCCCTATCTGCTCAATCAATTTCAAGCTATCAACTTTGAGACTTTGGAGACTATTTCTCTCAAGTCTGAAATCAAGCAAGAATTGCGTCAGTTCATGGACCAAATTTATGAAGAATACGTCGGAATTCACCTAAAATCAAAGAAATTTATTGATTCCCTAGCCGATTGGGGACAATTACTAAAAGAGGAAGACAAATGAAAAAAATCGCAGTAGATGCAATGGGTGGCGATTACGCACCTCAAGTCATCGTTGAGGGTGTCAATCAAGCCCTTGCTGACTTTTCAGATATTGAGATTCAACTTTACGGAGACGAAAGCAAAATCAAGCAATATCTAACAGCTACAGAACGCGTCAGCATTATCCATACAGATGAAAAAATTGATTCGGAAGATGAACCAACAAAAGCCATCCGTAAGAAGAAAAATGCCAGTATGGTATTGGCTGCTAAGGCTGTCAAAGAGGGAGAAGCAGATGCTGTCCTCTCTGCAGGAAATACAGGTGCTTTGCTAGCGGCAGGATTTTTCATCGTAGGTCGCATCAAGAATATCGACCGACCTGGTCTCATGTCCACCTTACCAACAGTTGATGGGAAAGGTTTTGACATGCTAGACCTCGGTGCCAATGCAGAAAACACAGCCCATCACTTACATCAATACGCCATCTTAGGTTCTTTCTATGCTAAAAATGTTCGTGGAATTGCAAAACCTCGAGTTGGTTTGCTTAATAACGGGACAGAGAGTAGTAAGGGCGACCCGCTTCGCAAGGAAACTTATGACTTGCTAGCAGCTGATGAGAGTTTGAACTTTGTCGGTAATGTGGAAGCGCGTGATTTGATGGAGGGTGTTGCAGATGTTGTCGTGGCAGACGGTTTCACGGGAAACGCTGTGCTAAAATCCATCGAAGGAACAGCCATGGGGATCATGGGCTTGCTTAAAAATGCTATTACAGGTGGCGGTTTGCGAGCTAAATTAGGTGCTCTTCTTCTTAAGGATAGCCTTAAAGGCTTGAAAAAGCAGCTCAACTATTCAGATGTTGGGGGTGCGGTCTTGTTTGGTGTTAAGGCGCCGGTTGTTAAGACTCATGGCTCAAGTGATGCCAAGGCTGTGTATAGTACGATTCGTCAGATTCGTACCATGCTAGAAACAGACGTAGTTGCTCAAACTGCGCATGAATTTTCAGGAGAATAATATATATGACAGATAAAGAAATTTTTGACCGTGTCGTGACCATTATCCAAGAACGTCAGGGGGAAGACTTTGTAGTCACAGAGGCTTTGAGCTTGAAGGATGATTTGGATGCTGATTCGGTAGATTTGATGGAATTCGTACTAACCATTGAAGATGAATTTGGAATCGAAATTAGTGATGAAGAAATCGACCACCTCCAAAGTGTGGCAGATGTATTGAAAGCCATTAAAGATAAAATCTAACATATAACAACATGCAAGTCATGTTGTTTTTTTGTTTCTCGAAAAAAGATAAGATTTTGAAATTTTACAGTTGAGTTTACGAATAAAGAGATGAGAACAAAAAAGGAGGATTACTGATGTATGTGACAGGTCTTTATCCGTGGTTGATCAAGTGGTTTTTAAAATAAATTTGACTTAGTTGTTTATTTTGAAATTATTTTATCGAATAGATAAGTAAGAAGAAAAGGAAAGGAGTTTGATTAATGTATTTACCAATTTTACTTCCATGGTTTATCAAATTGTATTTTAAATAAAATAAATTTATTCATTAATTTTAAAATGATTTCTCGAATAGATAAGTGAGAAGAAGAGGAAGGAGATTAGAAATGATTATTTCAGTTATTTATCCAACTTGGCTTTTAAAATAGTTTAAAGGTTAAAAATCACAAATAAAAAACTATAAAAAAGGAGAAAATAAATGACAAACTTTGATAAAATGGAACAGAACTTTGCAGCTCTTACGGAAGAAGAGCTGATGGAAGTGGATGGGGGGTCGGTTACCGCTGTAGTTGTAGGAGGTGTCTTACTAATTGGTGGTATTGCTTGGGGCTATTTTATGTAATAATAAGGAGAGAAAAAATGAATTTAAATAAATGGACGGAATTGACAGAAGAAGAATTGATGAATACAGCAGGTGGATCAATTACCATAGCCACGGTTGGTGCAGGATTGGCAATTTTCCTTGGTGGTCGATTAATTGGTCAAGATTTAAAACGTAAATTTGGATAGAAGTGAACTTGTATGAAAAATCTAAAAAATGTAATGGGAGCCTTTTTAATTATTTTTGGAGTGCTTTGTATATTGGGGGATTTACATGTAATCACCTTTAATGTTGAAAAATATTTCCAAACAGAGTTATTTGTTCCGATGCTTATTTTGATGATGAGTTATTTAGATTCAGGTAAAGACAAGGTTTAAAGAGAACTATTATTAGTATGTGGCAAATGCTATTGAATAATCATCATTTAGTTACTATCAATGAAATAAGAACTAAAAAAATGGAGAAATAAATGAATATCTCAGAAGAATTTGCGGCTATAATTATATCAGCCTCAGGAATAGTAGGACTTTTGGTTGGAGTAGCTATTGGATTAGCTAGTATTATTTAAAAAGGAGTAGATGGAATATGAAAAAACTGAATAAAAAATTTGCTATTATGACAGAGGAAGACTTGGCTGTAACTAAGGGAGGTTTCATTGTTACTACTTCTACAGCAGTAGCTTGGGGAGTTTTAGGAGGAACTTCTTATATGTTTGGACGTTATCTGGGAAGTAGACGTTAATTTAAAAATTTGTGGCAAATCGTAAAAAAATTGAAAAAGGTAAGAAATATTAATCATTATATTTTCTAGGTAGGACGTTTGTTCTACCTATTTTTATTTAGGAAAAAGTGCTGTTCAGGTGCAGTTATTGTTTTTTTAGAAATAATTTTCTATTTGCTTCTTTGTTTGGATAAAATAATCTTACAAAGTTTTCTTTGGAGATTGTTAGGAAAAGGAGTAGGATATGAAATTTAGTAAACGGCATTATCGTCCTCAGGTAGACCAGATGGACTGCGGTGTGGCTTCGTTAGCCATGGTCTTTGGTTACTATGGTAGTTATTATTCTCTGGCTCACTTGCGAGAGTTGGGCAAGACGACCATGGATGGGACTACGGCTTTAGGCTTAGTCAAGGTTGCAGAGGAAATTGGTTTTGAGACGCGAGCAATGAAGGCGGACATGAGCTTGTTTGATTTGCCGGATGTAACCTTTCCTTTTGTGGCTCATGTGCTTAAGGAAGGAAAATTGCTCCATTATTATGTGGTGACTGGACAGGACAAGAACAACATTCATATAGCTGATCCAGATCCTAGTGTTAAGCTGACCAAGATTTCTCGTGAACGCTTTGCTAGGGAGTGGACAGGAATCACTATTTTTATGGCACCATCTCCGACTTATAAGCCTCATAAGGAACAAAAAAATGGCCTTCTCTCCTTTATCCCTATATTAGTGAAACAGCGAGGTTTGATTGTTAATATCGTTTTGGCGACCCTCTTGGTGACCTTGATTAACATTGTGGGTTCTTATTATCTTCAATCAATCATTGACACTTATGTACCAGATCAGATGCGTTCAACCTTGGGCATTATCTCAATAGGGCTAGTCATCGTTTATGTTCTTCAGCAAATCTTATCTTATGCCCAGGAATATCTTTTACTTGTTTTGGGGCAACGCTTGTCCATTGATGTGATTTTGTCTTATATCAAGCACGTTTTTCATTTGCCTATGTCCTTTTTTGCGACACGTCGTACAGGGGAAATCGTTTCTCGTTTCACGGATGCAAATAGTATCATCGATGCCCTGGCTTCGACTATTCTGTCAATTTTTTTGGATGTATCTACTGTCTTGATTATTTCAGTAGTTCTATTTTCGCAGAATAGCAATCTTTTTTTCATGAGTTTACTAGCCCTTCCTATATACACAGTGATTATCTTTGCTTTTATGAAGCCCTTTGAAAAGATGAATCGGGATACCATGGAAGCCAATGCAGTTCTGTCTTCTTCTATCATTGAGGACATCAATGGCATTGAGACCATCAAGTCCTTAACTAGTGAAAGCTCCCGTTATCAAAAGATTGACAAGGAATTTGTGGATTATCTGAAAAAATCTTTTACCTACAGTCGTGCAGAAAGTCAGCAAAAGGCTCTGAAAAAGCTTGCCCAGCTCTTGCTCAATGTTGGCATTCTCTGGATGGGGGCTCTCCTAGTCATGGACAATAAGATGAGTTTGGGCCAGTTGATTACCTATAATACCTTGCTTGTTTACTTTACAAATCCTTTGGAGAATATCATCAATCTGCAAACCAAACTTCAGACAGCGCAGGTAGCCAATAACCGTCTCAATGAAGTTTATCTGGTTGCATCTGAGTTTGAGGAAAAGAAAACAGTCTCAGATTTGAGCTTGCTAGAAGGAGATATGACTTTCAAGCAGGTTCACTACAAGTATGGCTATGGTCGAGATGTCTTGTCGGACATCAATCTAACCATTCCGCAAGGCTCTAAAGTGGCTTTTGTGGGAATTTCAGGATCGGGTAAGACGACCTTGGCTAAGATGATAGTTAATTTTTACGATCCAAGTCAGGGGGAGATTAGTCTGGGTGGTGTCAATCTCAATCAGATTGATAAAAAGGCTCTGCGCCAGTATATCAACTATCTGCCTCAGCAGCCCTATGTTTTCAATGGGACGATTTTGGAGAATCTTCTCCTTGGAGCTAAGGAGGGGACGACCCAGGAGGATATCTTGAGAGCAGTGGAGTTGGCAGAGATTCGGGAGGATATTGAGCGGATGCCACTGAATTACCAGACAGAATTGACTTCGGATGGAGCGGGCATTTCAGGTGGTCAACGTCAGAGAATCGCTCTGGCGCGTGCTCTCTTGACCGATGCGCCCGTCTTGATCTTGGATGAGGCGACCAGCAGTCTGGATATTTTGACCGAGAAGCGAATTGTCGATAATCTGATGGCTTTGGATAAGACTTTGATTTTCATCGCCCATCGTTTGACCATTGCTGAGCGGACAGAGAAGGTCGTGGTTTTGGATCAGGGCAAGATTGTTGAAGAAGGAACACATGCAGATTTGTTGGCTCAGGGTGGCTTTTACGCCCACTTGGTGAATAGTTAGAGAGGAGAAAAGATGCAATCAGAATTTTTAGAAAGTGCTGAGTTTTACAATCGTCGTTACCATAATTTTTCTAGTTATGTGATTTTTCCAAGTTTTATCTTGTTTTTGTTCCTGATCGTTTTTTCAATCTTTGCACAAAAGGAGATAAGCTTGACAGCTGGAGCTACGGTAGAACCTGCTCGTATCATTGCTACCATTCAGTCTAGTAGTAATAGTAAGATTGTGGCGAATCATTTGGCTGAAAATAAGTTTGTCAAGCAAGGGGATCTTCTTGTTCAATACCAAGAGGGAGCAGAAGCAGTTCAGGCTGAGAATTATGCCAGTCAGTTGGAAATGCTCAAGGATCAGAAGGTTCAACTGGAGTATTTAAAAGCAAGCCTTCAAGCAGGAAGTGATCAATTTCCAGAAGCAGATAAATTTGGCTATCAGCATAGTTTTTTAGATTATCTAAATCAAGTTGCTAGTTTACGGAGTCAGGTTGAGCAACAAAATGCTAGTATATCATCTCAAAATGCAGCAGCCAGTGGTAGTCAGGCAGAATTAGGCAATCTCATCGGAGAAACCCAGTCCAAAATTAAAGAATATCAGCAAGCCAAGTCTGCTATTCAGGGTGATGGACACTTAGAGAGTGATCATCCAGCTTATGCTATTTATCAGTCGACAAAGGAGCAAGGATCGGAAACCAAACAGCAGGCCTTATCTCAGCTAGATGCTCAAATCACTCAGTTGGAGTCAACTCTTGCAGGTTATCGAGTACAGTATGCAGGTTCAGGAGCCCAGCAAGCTTATGCATCTGGATTGGGAAGTCAGTTGGAGTCATTAAAATCTCAGCAACTAGCCAAGGTAGGCCAGGAATTAACGCTCTTGGATCAGAAAATTCTTGAAGCGGAGTCGGGTAAAAAGATTCAAGGGAATCTTTTAGAGAAGGAGAAAATTACAGCAACAGAAGATGGTGTTCTACATTTGAATCCTGAGCATAGTCGATCTACCATCATTCCAGAAGGAACTATCCTCGCTCACCTTTTTCCGCAGTTGGCTAGAGAGAGGAAGGCAAAACTGACAGCTTATATCAGTTCTAAGGAAGTGGCTGGTCTCAAGCCTGGAAATGAGGTACGATTTACAACGGTAACGGATGCCAATAAGCAGCTAGTATTGACATCCAAGATTACGAATATCGATACCAGTGCGACTCAGACAGAAAAGGGCAATTTCTTTAAATTAGAGGCAGAGACGGATTTGAATGCTGAACAAGCAGAAAAACTTCGTTATGGACTTGAAGGTCGTTTGACTATGATTACAGGTAGGAAGAGTTTTTTACGCTACTATCTTGATCGTTTTTTGAAACAAGAATAAAGTTCTCATTTTAACTCAATTCAATCTTAGAAAATCGCAAATGAAAATTCGTTTGCGATTTTTCTGTACTTTTTCAGATATGATATCAAATATAGTTCGTGAAATATTTGATTTTTGGTGTCTGTTGTGTTAGAATGATGTAAAGTAATAGGAAAGGCGAACAAGAAAATGTCCAGTGAACTTATTTATACGGGAAAAGCTAAAGATATCTATACTACAGAAGACGAAAATGTGATTAAGTCGGTCTACAAGGACCAGGCAACCATGCTGAATGGAGCTCGCAAAGAGACCATTGAGGGTAAAGGTGTGCTGAATAATCAGATTTCGTCTCTTATTTTTGAAAAATTGAATGCGGCTGGTGTGGCGACACACTTTCTCGAACGTATTTCTGACACAGAACAACTCAACAAGAAAGTGACAATCATTCCTTTGGAGGTTGTTCTTCGTAACGTGACTGCGGGTTCTTTCTCAAAACGTTTTGGTGTGGAAGAAGGTTTGAATCTGGAAACTCCAATCGTTGAATTTTACTACAAGAACGATGATTTGGATGACCCATTCATCAATGATGAGCATGTGAAGTTCTTGGATATTGCCAATGATGAGCAAATTGTTTATATCAAGGAAGAAACGCGTCGTATCAATGAATTGCTGAAAGATTGGTTTGCACAAATTGGTCTTCGCTTGATTGACTTCAAATTGGAATTTGGTTTTGATAAGGACGGTAAGATTATCTTGGCAGATGAATTCTCACCAGACAACTGCCGTCTTTGGGATGCGGAAGGTCATCACATGGATAAAGATGTTTTTCGTAGAGATTTGGGCAGTTTAACGGATGTTTACAAGGTCGTTTTAGAAAAATTGCAGGGCTTGAAGTAACTTGTTTGAAACGGAAAACCTTCGTCTTCGATAACCTATTTGAATAGAAATAAAGGAAATAAAATGGATAAACGTATTTTCGTTGAGAAAAAAGCTGATTTTCGTGTGAAATCGGACTCATTAGTAAAAGAATTGCAGCATAATCTTCAGTTGAAAACGTTGAATGATCTTCGAATCGTTCAGGTTTACGATGTCTTTAATTTGGCAGAGGACTTGTTTGCGCGTGCGGAAAAACATATCTTCTCTGAACAAGTGACCGATACTGTTTTGGACGAGGCTGCGGTTAAGGCTGATCTTGAGAAGTATGCATTCTTTGCTATCGAAAGTTTGCCGGGTCAATTTGACCAACGTGCGGCATCTTCACAAGAAGCTTTGCTGTTGCTTGGTAGTTCAAATGATGTAACAGTTAATACAGCGCAACTTTACTTGGTTAACAAGGATATTGATGCGAATGAGTTGGAAGCTGTCAAAAATTACCTCTTGAATCCAGTGGATTCTCGTTTCAAAGATATCACTGTTGGCATTGCGAAGCAGGATTTCTCTGAGTCTGACAAGACCATTCCAAACTTGGATTTCTTTGAAAGCTATACAGCAGAAGATTTTGCTAAGTATAAGGCTGAGCAAGGCTTGGCAATGGAAGTGGATGACCTTCTCTTCATTCAAGATTACTTCAAATCTATTGGACGTGTGCCAACTGAGACTGAGTTGAAGGTTTTGGATACTTACTGGTCTGACCACTGCCGTCACACAACTTTCGAAACTGAGTTGAAAACCATCGACTTCTCAGCTTCTAAATTTGAAAAACAATTGCAGGCGACTTATGACAAGTATATTGCCATGCGTGATGAGTTGGGACGCACAGAAAAACCTCAAACCTTGATGGATATGGCGACTATTTTTGGTCGCTATGAGCGTGCCAATGATCGTTTGGACGACATGGAAGTGTCTGATGAAATCAATGCCTGCTCTGTTGAAATTGAAGTGGATGTTAATGGTGTCAAAGAACCATGGCTCCTCATGTTCAAAAACGAAACTCATAACCACCCAACTGAAATTGAACCATTTGGTGGGGCAGCTACTTGTATCGGTGGTGCCATTCGTGATCCATTGTCAGGACGTTCATACGTTTATCAAGCCATGCGTATCTCAGGTGCTGGTGATATCACAGCTCCAATTTCAGAAACTCGCGCTGGTAAATTGCCACAACAGGTGATTTCTAAAACAGCGGCTCACGGTTATTCTTCATACGGTAACCAAATTGGTCTTGCAACAACTTATGTTCGTGAATACTTCCACCCAGGTTTCGTCGCTAAGCGTATGGAGCTAGGTGCAGTTGTCGGTGCGGCTCCTAAGGAAAATGTTGTCCGTGAAAAACCTGAAGCAGGTGATGTGATTATCTTGCTTGGTGGTAAGACTGGACGTGACGGTGTCGGTGGTGCGACAGGTTCTTCTAAAGTTCAAACGGTTGAATCTGTTGAAACAGCTGGTGCTGAAGTTCAAAAAGGGAATGCCATCGAAGAACGTAAGATTCAACGTCTTTTCCGTAATGGAGAAGTGACACGTCTAATCAAGAAATCAAATGACTTTGGTGCTGGTGGTGTCTGTGTGGCTATCGGTGAATTGGCAGATGGTCTTGAAATTGATCTAGACAAAGTACCATTGAAATACCAAGGATTGAACGGTACAGAAATTGCTATCTCTGAATCTCAAGAGCGTATGGCTGTAGTGGTTCGTCCAGAAGATGTAGCTGCCTTTATTGCAGCATGTAACAAAGAAAATATTGATGCTGTTGTCGTTGCGACGGTGACTGAGAAACCAAACCTTGTCATGCACTGGAATGGTGAAACCATTGTTGATTTGGAACGTCGTTTCCTTGATACAAACGGTGTACGTGTGGTTGTAGATGCTAAGGTGGTTGACAAGGATGTCAAGCTTCCAGAAGAACGTCAAACATCTGCTGAAACCCTTGAAGCTGATACTCTTGAAGTCTTGGCTGACCTTAACCATGCCAGTCAAAAAGGTTTACAAACCATCTTTGATAGCTCAGTTGGTCGTTCAACAGTTAATCATCCACTCGGTGGTCGCTACCAAATCACACCAACGGAAGCTTCTGTACAGAAATTGCCAGTTCAACATGGTGTGACAACAACTGCTTCTGTCATGGCGCAAGGATTCAACCCTTATGTAGCAGAATGGTCTCCATACCATGGCGCTGCTTATGCGGTTATCGAAGCAACTGCTCGTTTGGTTGCTGCTGGTGCAAAATGGTCTAAGGCTCGTTTCTCTTATCAAGAATACTTCGAGCGAATGGATAAACAAGCAGAGCGTTTTGGTCAACCAGTGGCTGCTCTCCTTGGATCCATTGAAGCTCAGATTCAACTTGGTTTGCCATCTATCGGTGGTAAAGACTCTATGTCTGGTACCTTTGAAGAATTGACCGTACCACCAACCTTGGTTGCTTTTGGTGTGACAACAGCAGATAGCCGTAAGGTCCTATCTCCAGAATTTAAGGCTGTTGGTGAAAATATTTACTATATTCCAGGTCAAGCTTTGGCACAAGAAATTGATTTTGATCTTATCAAGTCTAACTTTGCTCAATTTGAAGCAATTCAAGCTGACCATAAAGTCACATCTGCATCAGCTGTCAAATATGGTGGTGTGGTTGAAGCTCTTGCCCTTGCAACATTTGGTAACCATATTGGTGCAAACGTTGAATTAGCTGGCCTTGACACTAGCTTGACAGCTCAATTGGGTGGATTCGTCTTCACATCGCCTGAAGACATTGCAGGTGTTGCCAAGATTGGACGAACAGTAGCTGACTTTACACTTACTGTCAATGGTGTAACACTTGATGGACACAAACTTGACAGTGCCTTCCAAGGTAAATTGGAAGAGGTTTACCCAACGGAATTTGCACAAGCAACTGAGTTGGAAGAAGTACCTGCAGTGGCATCAGATGCTGTGATCAAAGCTAAAGAAACAGTTGGGACACCTGTGGTTTACATCCCGGTATTCCCAGGTACTAACTCTGAGTATGATTCAGCTAAGGCCTTTGAAAAAGAAGGTGCCAAAGTCAACTTGGTACCATTTGTAACACTGAATGAAGAAGCGATTGTCAAGTCTGTTGACACCATGGTTGATAATATCGAAAAAGCAAATATTATCTTCTTTGCAGGTGGCTTCTCAGCAGCCGATGAACCAGATGGATCAGCTAAATTTATCGTTAACATCTTGCTCAATGAAAAAGTGCGTGCAGCCATTGATAGCTTCATCGAAGGTGGTGGTTTGATTATCGGTATCTGTAACGGATTCCAAGCTCTTGTCAAATCAGGTCTTCTTCCATATGGAAACTTTGAAGATGCAAGCAGCACGAGTCCAACCCTCTTCTACAATGATGCTAACCAACACGTGGCCAAGATGGTTGAGACACGTATTGCCAACACCAACTCACCATGGCTTGCCGGAGTAGAAGTTGGTGACATCCATGCCATTCCAGTATCACATGGTGAAGGTAAATTTGTCGTGACAGCTGAGGAATTTGCAGAGCTTCGTGACAATGGTCAAATCTTTACCCAATATGTTGACTTCGAAGGGAAACCAAGCATGGATTCAAAATACAATCCTAACGGATCTGTCAATGCTATCGAAGGTATTACAAGTAAGAACGGTCAAATTATTGGTAAGATGGGTCACTCAGAACGTTTCGAAGATGGTCTCTTCCAAAATATTCCAGGAAATAAAGACCAGCACCTCTTTGCATCAGCGGTGAAATACTTTACTGGAAAATAAAAGGTATAAAAAATGACATACGAAGTAAAATCTCTTAATGAAGAATGTGGTGTTTTCGGCATCTGGGGCCACCCAGATGCTGCCAAAATGACCTATTTTGGACTCCATAGTCTTCAGCACCGTGGTCAGGAGGGGGCAGGAATCCTCTCCAATGACCATGGACAATTGAAGCGTCATCGTGATATGGGGCTTTTATCAGAAGTCTTCAAAAATCCTGCTAATTTGGATAAATTGACGGGAACTGGAGCGATTGGACACGTGCGTTATGCGACTGCGGGAGAAGCTTCTGTAGACAATATCCAACCTTTCCTCTTCCGCTTTCACGATATGCAGTTTGGTTTGGCTCACAATGGGAATCTGACCAATGCAGAATCGCTCAAGAAAGAATTGGAACAAAGAGGGGCAATCTTCAGTTCAACCTCTGATTCAGAAATCTTGGCTCACTTGATTCGTCGTAGCCACAATCCAAATCTGATGGGTAAAATCAAGGAAGCGCTCAGTCTAGTTAAAGGTGGTTTTGCTTATCTCTTGATGTTTGAAGATAAGTTAATTGCAGCGCTTGATCCAAATGGCTTCCGTCCTCTGTCAATCGGAAAAATGGCCAATGGAGCAGTAGTGGTTTCATCTGAGACCTGTGCCTTTGAAGTAATCGGTGCGGAGTGGATTCGCGACGTGAAACCAGGCGAGATTGTCATTATTGATGACAATGGCATCCAGTATGACAGCTATACAAACGATACTCAGCTGGCAATTTGTTCCATGGAGTATATCTACTTTGCCCGTCCTGACTCTAACATCCACGGTGTTAATGTCCATACAGCTCGTAAGCGAATGGGAGCTCAATTAGCACGTGAGTTCAAGCATGAAGCCGATATTGTAGTTGGGGTACCAAATTCCTCACTCAGCGCAGCTATGGGATTTGCTGAAGAATCAGGTCTGCCAAATGAAATGGGTCTTATCAAGAACCAATACACGCAGCGAACCTTTATCCAGCCGACTCAAGAATTGCGTGAGCAAGGGGTTCGAATGAAATTGTCTGCCGTTTCTGGTGTCGTGAAAGGCAAACGCGTGGTCATGATTGATGACTCGATTGTGCGAGGAACAACATCTCGTCGTATTGTCCAACTCTTGAAAGAAGCGGGGGCATCAGAAGTGCATGTTGCCATTGGTAGTCCTGCTCTTGCCTATCCATGTTTCTACGGGATTGATATCCAGACACGTCAGGAGTTGATTGCGGCTAATCATACCGTTGAGGAAACTTGCCAAATCATTGGTGCGGATAGCCTGACTTATCTTTCGATTGATGGGTTGATTGACTCTATTGGGATTGAAACAGATGCGCCAAATGGCGGTCTCTGTGTGGCTTACTTTGATGGGAAATATCCAACTCCTCTCTATGACTATGAAGAAGAATATCGTAGAAGTTTGGAAGAAAAAACGAGTTTTTACAAATAAAATTCCCCATTGAAGGAAAGGAAAAGGAATAAATAAATGACAAATAAGAATGCATACGCTCAATCTGGTGTGGACGTTGAAGCGGGTTATGAAGTTGTTGAACGTATCAAAAAACACGTTGCCCGTACAGAGCGTGCAGGTGTTATGGGAGCTCTTGGTGGTTTCGGTGGTATGTTTGACCTTTCAAAAACAGGTGTTAAAGAACCTGTTTTGATCTCAGGTACAGATGGTGTCGGAACTAAACTCATGCTTGCTATCAAGTACGACAAACACGATACTATCGGTCAAGACTGTGTGGCCATGTGTGTCAACGATATCATCGCTGCAGGTGCTGAGCCTCTCTACTTCCTCGACTATATTGCAACAGGTAAAAATGAACCAGCTAAACTAGAACAAGTCGTTGCTGGTGTGGCTGAAGGTTGTGTGCAAGCTGGTGCAGCCCTCATCGGTGGGGAAACAGCTGAAATGCCTGGTATGTATGGTGAAGACGACTATGACTTGGCTGGTTTTGCTGTTGGTGTTGCAGAAAAATCTCAAATCATCGACGGTTCAAAAGTAGCTGAAGGAGATGTGATTCTTGGACTTGCCTCAAGCGGTATCCACTCAAATGGTTATTCACTCGTGCGTCGTGTCTTTGCTGATTACACAGGGGAAGAAGTATTGCCTGAGTTAGAAGGCAAGAAACTTAAAGACGTTCTTTTGGAACCAACTCGTATCTACGTCAAAGCAGCTTTGCCACTCATCAAAGAAGAATTGGTCAATGGGATTGCCCATATCACAGGTGGTGGTTTTATTGAAAATGTACCACGTATGTTCGCTGATGACTTGGCTGCTGAAATTGACGAAAGCAAAGTCCCAGTTCTTCCAATTTTCAAAGCTCTTGAAAAATATGGCCAAATCAAACATGAAGAAATGTTTGAAATCTTCAACATGGGGATTGGTCTCATGCTTGCGGTGAAACCAGAGAATGTTGAACGTGTCAAAGAACTTCTTGGCGAACCTGTTTATGAAATTGGTCGTATTGTGAAGAAAGATGGCGCAAGTGTGGTGATTAAATAATGACTAAAAGGATTGCTGTTTTTGCCTCTGGTAACGGCTCAAACTTTCAGGTGATTGCGGAACAATTTCCAGTAGAATTTGTCTTTTCAGATCATAGGGATGCCTATGTACTTGAGCGTGCAGAGAATCTTGGTATTTTAACCTATGCCTTTGAACTTAAAGAGTTTGAGAACAAGGCAGACTACGAAGGTGCCATCGTCGAACTTTTGGATGAACACAAGATTGACTTGGTTTGTCTCGCAGGCTACATGAAAATCGTCGGTCCAACCTTGCTGGCAGCTTATGAAGGCCGTATCATCAATATTCATCCGGCTTATCTCCCTGAATTTCCAGGAACTCATGGCATTGAGGATGCTTGGAATGCAGGCGTTGACCAGTCTGGTGTGACCATTCACTGGGTGGATTCTGGTGTGGACACTGGTAAGGTTATCAAACAAGTTCGTGTGCCACGCCTTGAAGGTGATACCCTTGATACTTTCGAAACTCGCATCCACGAAACAGAGTACAAACTTTATCCAGAAGTCTTGGATAGTTTGGGAGTGGAGAGGAGATAAAATATGGATTTTAAAGAAAAGTTGAAAAACTGGGATAAAAATGTCAGTGACTATAATCCATGGAAAAATGATAAAGGCATAAGGTTGATTAATGAATTTCTTGAATGTTTAACAAAACCGAATGATGAATTTTCTTGGATTGAACCTAATAGAAAAAAATACAAACCTGCAACAAGATACATAATCCCTACACATGTTCAAGGAGATTATGAAAACGCAATTTTGTATCAATGTCTTTACAATCCTGGTGTAGCTGATAGTATTTGGAAATTAGGAGATACTGGCATTCGTGAATTTATTAAACAAGCCAAAAATAAAGAAGACTACATAGAGAGGATGTTTCAAGACTATCAAAATTTTTCTGTGGAAGATGTTAGAAACAAAATAATTCAAAAAGACAATATTC
Source organism: Streptococcus sp. SK140 (assembly GCF_000259525.1). Lineage (NCBI taxonomy): Bacteria > Bacillati > Bacillota > Bacilli > Lactobacillales > Streptococcaceae > Streptococcus > Streptococcus sp. SK140. The sequence continues at coordinate 33,360 of NZ_AJML01000015.1, forward strand.
TTTACCAAGAAATCAAACTGATACTCGGGAAATTTTCTAAAAAACCAGATCATCAATCGCTTACAAAATTTATAAAGAGTGAATGTTACTATATTAAAAGTTACTATAAAGCATTGTTGGGTGAAAAAGGGGAAGGAAAAAATCTGTTAGATAAGGCGGTTAATCGCTTATTGGAGGAATGGGATAATCTCGAAAAGTATCAAGGATTACCTATATGTAATCTAGAATTGGTTCCTTTTGCTTCGCTGAATAAAAAAGATATTAAATTATCGGATGTTGATAAAAAAATTACGAACTTCACAGTGAGTATTATTTTGAAACGAATTTCAAATTATTTGAAGAATGGTGGAAAAAAACCAGTTTTTGTTTTTAGAAGTAGAAAAGAATGGTTTGAAAGGATTAATATGTTTATTAATTCAGAATTTGGAATGAGTGAGCCTTTTGATATTGAAAATAGTGAATTAATAGATTATTTTTATGAGTTTTCAAGTCAAAGTGCAGTCTTATCAAGAAATAATATTCTAAAAGCTAGACGAAAGATAAGAGAAGATGAATTTAACTCAGGTTTCCTCAGTCTATTTAAATAAGTAAGGAGAACAAATGACTAAACGAGCACTTATTTCAGTCTCAGATAAAGCGGGCATCGTTGAATTTGCCCAAGAACTCAAAAAACTCGGTTGGGACATCATCTCAACTGGTGGTACTAAAGTTGCCCTTGACAATGCTGGGGTGGAGACCATTGCCATCGATGATGTGACTGGTTTCCCAGAAATGATGGACGGTCGTGTGAAGACTCTCCACCCAAATATTCACGGTGGTCTTCTTGCTCGTCGTGACCTTGATAGCCACCTAGAGGCTGCTAAGGACAACAAGATTGAGTTGATCGATCTTGTTGTGGTCAACCTTTACCCATTCAAGGAAACGATTCTTAAACCAGATGTGACTTACGCGGATGCGGTTGAAAATATCGATATTGGTGGGCCATCTATGCTTCGCTCTGCAGCGAAGAACCACGCTAGCGTCACAGTTGTGGTAGATCCTGCTGACTATGCTGTTGTTCTTGACGAATTGTCAGCGAACGGCGAAACAAGCTACGAAACTCGCCAACGTTTGGCAGCGAAAGTCTTCCGCCACACAGCAGCCTATGATGCCTTAATCGCAGAATACTTCACAGCTCAAGTAGGGGAAAGTAAACCTGAGAAACTCACTTTGACGTATGACCTTAAGCAACCAATGCGTTACGGTGAAAACCCTCAACAAGACGCAGACTTCTACCAAAAAGCTTTGCCAACGGATTACTCCATTGCATCCGCTAAACAGCTGAATGGGAAAGAATTGTCCTTCAACAATATCCGTGATGCTGATGCCGCTATCCGTATCATCCGTGACTTCAAAGATCGTCCAACCGTGGTGGCTCTCAAACACATGAACCCATGTGGGATCGGTCAAGCTGACGACATCGAAACTGCTTGGGACTACGCTTATGAGTCTGACCCAGTATCCATCTTCGGCGGTATCGTCGTTCTAAACCGTGAAGTAGATGCTGCGACAGCTCAAAAAATGCACGGTGTTTTCCTTGAAATCATCATTGCACCAAGCTATTCTGACGAAGCACTTGAAATCTTGACGACTAAGAAGAAAAACTTGCGCATTCTTGCCTTGCCATTTGACGCACAAGATGCCAGCGAAGCAGAAGCAGAATACACAGGTGTTGTTGGTGGTCTCCTCGTTCAAAACCAAGACGTTGTCAAAGAAAGTCCAGCTGACTGGCAAGTGGTGACGAAACGCCAACCAACTGAGACAGAAGCGACAGCTCTTGAGTTTGCTTGGAAGGCTATCAAGTACGTCAAATCTAACGGTATCATCGTGACCAATGACCACATGACACTTGGTGTTGGCCCAGGTCAAACCAATCGCGTGGCTTCAGTCCGCATCGCTATTGACCAGGCTAAAGACCGTCTTGATGGCGCTGTTCTTGCTTCAGACGCCTTCTTCCCATTTGCGGATAACGTGGAAGAAATCGCCAAAGCAGGTATCAAGGCTATCATCCAACCAGGTGGATCAGTCCGTGACCAAGAGTCTATCGAAGCCGCTGATAAATATGGTTTGACCATGATCTTTACAGGCGTGAGACATTTTAGACATTAGGAACTTACAAAGCATCCATGGAATTGGATGTTTTTGTTGTATAATAATATTGAGCTGAAAAATTGGATTTGATATAATATATAATAAAGAGGAGAATAATATGAATTTCATTGAAGATTTAGATTGTCTTTTAGATCAAGAAAAGGAAAAAGTTAAAACGCGATTTGGAGATACTAGTATCAATAAATACTTTGGTGTAGAAAGAAACTTAGAGGTTAGTTATGGAAATAAAAAATATAAGTTTCTAATAAGAAAGGATAAAAAAACTAGATTTCTTATAAACGAGAATAATGTTAAAATTTATTTAAGTGATTTTGATGTTCTAAAATTACTGATTGATAATTTTTCAGCAGATAGTGAAGAAATGATTAATCAACTTATTGATTTTTTAAATAATAAAGTAAAAAACCGATCTTTTGGAGAAGAATATAAACTAATAATATCTGATGAAAATTCAAACCAAGAGTATTTAATAACGGGTATAAATTTAGAGGATACTTCTATTCAGTTGGACAATGAGTTTGATCTTCATAATCTCAGTTTGAATCATCTTAAAGTATTAATCAATTTAATTCTTGCAAAAGACATACTATCTAAAGAATTAGGAGATGAAGAGACTCCTGATTATTTAAAAAGAACAGCATATAAATATATAATAATGTTAAAATTGGTGATTCTAAAAGATGAGAAGATACTACAAGTTATACAAGAAAAAGAACTCTGTAAATATAATAATGAAGAGTTAGAGTGGGAAACTATGTTAAATTCTAGAAACATAAAAGCTAAGATATTTTTTAAACATGTTCAAGATATAGAAAATATGGATATTTTATGATATAATGGAGCAGAGCCCTAGAAAAATAACATATCCTGTTATTTCCTTTGGTAGTTCCAAAGGTTGAGTATTTTAAAAATAGTAAAATTTGTTACTCGACTTTGTCGAGGATAGTAATAAATTACTATATAATATAGAATTACGAAAGGTCGTACGTAGAACCTTTAGACATACGGCGAACTCGCCGCATGTCGTCAAGAACCCACGTACTATTGCCTTTCGTTCTGAATGAAAGTCTCTACAAATTTTAGGTAGGGCTCTTTTTATATGGAGCAATGATGAGTAAATATATATTTAAGAATAAGGAAGAAAAAAATGAACTATATAAATTTATTTTTTTATGTGGTTCAAAATATGTGAAATCAGATGTTAGTGATAAAAGAAATGTATTGAAAAAGCATCTGGAAAATATTAATTCATCTTACAAAATCATAATATTAGAGGAAAATTTTACATTTAGTAAATCGAAAATGTATCTTAACTATGGCGATATTTATATGAGAAATTTATATGATGTAGAATTTTTAGTATCTCTGTTATCAGATGTTATTTTTATATTTCATGAAAGTATTTCAACGGGTGCGGAAGCAGGTTTGTTTTTAGGTGAGGCCTCTAATAGAGAAAAAACTTGTCTAATATTACCTAATATAGAAGCGGTTGAAGAAGATAAATTGGGCAATTTTTTGAAATTATCTTTTTTTAAAGGAGAGAATCCTGTAAAACGAATAATATACTATCCAAGTGTGAGAAATAATATTACATCTGTCAATCTACGTAATCTACATACAAGTTTTGTGAATGATTCTATAGGTAAAACGTTGAGCAACAATATAAATGATTTTATTAAAGGTAAATCAAGATCATTTGAGATTGGAAAAGAAGAATTTGGTTTAAACTTTGAAGAAGTTAAACTAACAGTAAGAATTGATCCAGATAGAGTCCTACATTATGTAGCAGCAATGCTATCAGTAGACGAAATTGCTGATAAAATATTTGGGAAAAGTATGACTTTAGAGAGTGTTATAGAAATTTTAAATAAGGAAATGAACAAGATCCTTATTTCTACCTATGAAGAGATTAAACCATATAAGTTTACTGACGTTCCTGAGATTCATTTTGAAAGTAAAAAAGTAACAATACAAAGGATGATTGGTATGACGTTGTATTTGTTTAGTGCGGCAGGATTTATGCGTATAAGAAAAGATAAAACTTATGAAGAAGATAAAAAAGTTATTCTAGAACATAAAGGAAAGGATAAAAATGGGAAGTTCTTTTTCGCTAAATACTCTAGTTTGATTGAAGTTATTGAGGAAGAGAAGATATGGTAAATAATAGTGGATTCGCAATTTTTAAACTAAAAAAAAATAAAAAAATAAGGAAAATAGTTGCTTATACGAGTAATAGCGAGTTAAAAAATATTCATAAACTAATTAATGACCATTTAAAGGAACGGGTAATTTATTCTAAGTTCACTAAAGGTTATAGAGAAGGAATTTCTATTTTTGACAATGCTAAAGCGCATATGTATAATGACATCTTTATTCAATTCGATATCAAGAACTTTTTTCCGTCTATTAATCATCGTAAGTTAATTAATTTTTTATATAAGGAAGTGAAATATAATGGTTATAATATAAGTAAAAGTCAGTCTTATGAAATTATAAAAAAAGCCAGTCAAGGGTTGCAAGGACTACCGTTAGGTTTTGTAACATCTCCGTTATTATCAAACATTTATTTAAAAAAATTTGATACTACTTTGTATTGTAGATTAAAGAGACAAGGATTAGATAATGTAATTTATACACGATATGCTGATGATATTACGATCTCTTTTCGATGTATTTCAGACGAAAATGATTATTCAGATATAAAAATTAGAATAGAGAAAATAGTAAGTGCTTTATTAAAAAGATATAGTCTTAAACTTAATAATAAAAAAACTAAATTAACAAATTTATTACAGTCGGGCAATGTAAAAGTAACAGGTGTGTACATCGTAAATAAACAAGAAAATTATCGACGCTTAACAGTTGGAAGGAAATTTAAGAAAGAATTACTATGGGATGCTATTCAAACTTTAGATAATATAGAGAGAGATGAAAGTTTAGTTAAACAAATAAAAGGGAGATACTCATTTGTTTTATCCATAGAAAAAGAAGGTATCGAGAATATGTTAAGTCCATGCATGAGAAGGATACTTAATGAAAAAAATATATCTAGCATTAATGAATTATTTTCAGTTTTATAGTTAAATTTTATCATACAAAAAATATCATCCTCTTGGCTCAGTACGTGACCAAGAGTCAATCGAAGCGGCTGATAAACATGGTTTGACAATGATCTTTACAGGCGTGAGACATTTTAGACATTAAGAAAATAAAAGGGAAGAAAACAGTTTCTTTCCTTTTTTTTACTTTAAAAGCGAAACGAAACAAGATTAAAACGAACGTTTATGGTATAATATTAGTAAATAATTCGCAAAAGAGGTTGAGAGATGAAACTATTAGTTGTCGGCTCAGGTGGCCGTGAGCATGCGATTGCCAAAAAGTTGTTGGAGTCTAAAGACGTTGAGCAAGTTTTCGTGGCTCCTGGGAATGACGGGATGACCTTAGATGGACTTGATTTGGTAAATATCTCTATTTCCGAACATTCTAAGTTGATTGACTTCGCAAAAGCTAACGATATTGCTTGGACCTTTATCGGCCCAGATGATGCCCTTGCAGCTGGGATTGTAGATGATTTCAATGCGGCAGGACTCAAAGCCTTTGGTCCGACCAAGGCTGCGGCTGAGCTTGAGTGGTCTAAGGATTTTGCTAAGGAAATCATGGTCAAATACGACGTTCCGACAGCAGCTTATGGGACCTTTTCAGATTTCGAAGAAGCCAAGGCCTACATCGAAGAAAAAGGCGCTCCAATCGTCGTCAAGGCAGACGGCTTGGCCCTTGGGAAAGGTGTCGTTGTTGCTGAGACAGTTGAGCAAGCTGTCGAAGCTGCTCATGAGATGCTCTTGGACAATAAATTCGGTGATTCAGGTGCGCGTGTGGTCATTGAGGAATTTCTTGACGGGGAAGAGTTCTCTCTCTTTGCCTTTGTCAATGGGGATAAGTTCTGCATTATGCCAACGGCACAGGACCACAAGCGTGCCTACGATGGCGACAAAGGCCCTAACACTGGTGGGATGGGGGCCTATGCGCCAGTTCCTCACTTGCCACAGAGTGTGGTTGACACAGCGGTTGACACTATTGTCAAGCCAGTCCTTGAAGGTATGATCAAAGAAGGTCGTCCGTATCTTGGAGTCCTTTACGCGGGGCTTATCTTGACAGCTGATGGCCCTAAAGTCATCGAGTTCAACTCACGCTTTGGCGATCCTGAAACACAAATCATCCTACCTCGTTTGACATCTGACTTTGCGCAAAACATCACTGATATTTTGGAAGGCAAAGAGCCAGCCATCACTTGGACGGACAAGGGTGTGACACTAGGCGTGGTTGTAGCCTCAAACGGATACCCACTCGCTTATGAGAAGGGTGTCAAGCTTCCAGCCAAGACAGAGGGCAATATTATCACTTACTATGCCGGTGCTAAATTCGCTGAAAATAGCCAAGACCTCCTCTCAAACGGCGGACGTGTCTATATGCTGGTCGCCACAGCAGACACCGTCAAAGACGGCCAAAATATCATCTATAACCAACTCAACAAACAAAACACAGAAGGCTTGTTCTACCGAAATGACATTGGAAGCAAAGCGTTAAAAGATTAACAGATACTATATTTGACAATGGCGAGCGAAAGCGAGCCAAAGTAAGATAATGGTCGTTTAATTTGCGAGCGTTAGCGAGCTAGTATAGGATAATCGTCGCAGTAGTGGAACTCCTAGTAGCAGAGCTACTAGGAGCGGAAAACTGGAGACTTGGGCTCCAGTTTTAGTAATGGAACGCCACAGGCGGTCGCTTACGTCCGCACTACAATAGACGATTATTAAAAAAGGAGAAGAAATGAAACCAGTAATTTCCATCATCATGGGCTCAAAGTCCGACTGGGCAACCATGCAAAAAACAGCAGAAGTCCTAGACCGCTTCGGTGTAGCCTACGAAAAGAAAGTTGTTTCCGCACACCGTACACCAGACCTCATGTTCAAACATGCGGAAGAAGCACGTAGCCGTGGCATCAAGGTCATCATCGCAGGTGCGGGTGGTGCAGCTCACTTGCCAGGGATGGTCGCTGCTAAGACTACACTTCCAGTCATTGGTGTGCCCGTCAAATCACGTGCGCTTAGCGGTGTGGATTCTCTCTACTCTATCGTTCAGATGCCGGGTGGCGTACCTGTCGCAACTATGGCTATCGGTGAAGCGGGTGCTACTAACGCTGCCCTCTTTGCCCTCCGTCTCCTCTCAGTAGAAGACGAAACCATCGCGACTGCACTTGCTAATTTTGCTGAAGAACAAGGAAAAATCGCAGAGGAGTCTACAAATGAGCTCATCTAAAACAATCGGAATTATTGGTGGCGGTCAGCTTGGTCAGATGATGGCCATTTCTGCTATCTACATGGGTCACAAGGTTATCGCGTTAGATCCAGCAGCTGATTGCCCAGCCTCCCGTGTGGCGGAAATTATCGTGGCTCCTTACAACGATGTGGATGCTCTACGTCAGTTGGCAGATCGCTGTGATGTTCTCACTTACGAATTTGAAAATGTGGATGCCGACGGTTTGGATGCTGTTATCAAGGATGGGCAACTCCCTCAAGGGACAAACCTGCTTCGCATCTCCCAAAATCGCATTTTTGAAAAGGACTTTCTCTCAAACAAGGCCAAAGTCACCGTTGCACCTTACAAGGTTGTGACCTCAAGTCAAGACTTGGCAGTTATCGATCTATCGAAAAACTATGTCCTCAAGACGGCGACTGGTGGTTACGATGGCCATGGTCAGAAGGTCATTCGTTCGGAAGCAGACTTGGAAGAAGCCTATGCACTAGCTGATTCAGCAGACTGTGTCTTGGAAGAATTTGTCAACTTTGACCTTGAGATTTCTGTCATCGTGTCAGGAAATGGAAAGGATGTGACAGTTTTCCCAGTTCAGGAAAATATTCATCGCAACAACATTCTTTCAAAAACCATTGTGCCAGCTCGCATTTCTGAAAGTCTAGCAGACAAAGCCAAAGCTATGGCAGTGCGAATTGCTGAACAACTGAACCTTTCCGGAACTCTTTGCGTGGAAATGTTTGCGACTGCTGACGACATCATTGTCAATGAAATTGCACCACGTCCACACAACTCAGGCCACTACTCGATTGAAGCCTGCGACTTTTCTCAGTTTGACACTCATATCTTGGGCGTTCTGGGAGCACCATTGCCAGACATCAAACTACATGCACCAGCAGTCATGCTCAATGTTCTCGGCCAGCATGTCGAGGCTGCTGAAACATATGTGACAGAAAATCCAAGCGCTCACCTCCACTTATATGGTAAAATAGAAGCGAAGCACAACCGCAAGATGGGACACGTGACTTTGTTTAGTGATGAACCGGATGAGGTAGAGGAATTTGGGAAAGGGATTGATTTTTAAGTGAAAATAGCGATTCTAGGACTCGGAGTGATCGGGACCACTTATGCCTACGCCTTTCAAAAAGCAGGCCATCAAGTGGAACACGTACTGAGAGATAGTAAGAAAAACAATGCACCGAAGGAGTTGTCAGTTGATCTGCTAGATGGTCGCTATCATTCCAAAGGTGAGAACAATCATGATACTTATGAGGTTCATGTGGCAGAAGCTCATTCGGAATATGATTTTATTTTTCTCAGTGTGCGTCATGGACTTGTCAAAGAAGCTGTGGAAACCTTGCGAAAAAACAATATCAAAGGCACCCTTGTTTTCTTTTGTAATTTCTGGGATAATCGAAAAGAGGTCCAAGAGTGGGCAGGGGATTACGACTATATTTTGGCCTTTCCGACAGCGGGTGGTCATATACAGGAGAACCATTTGGATGGTGTCTTGTTCGACCATTTAATGCTAGAAGGTGAGCAAAAAGCACACATTTCTAACTATGCTGATCTGACGGCTTTACTAGTTTCTGCAGATTTGAAGTGGGAAGTGCCTCATGATATGGTCGAGTGGATTTGGATTCACATGGCGATTAACGCAGGTGTCACTTCGACAGCTGCTCGCTCAGGAAATTTGGAAAATCCAGAAGAACTGGCTTTGAACTTGATGAATAGTTCATCGGAATTATCATTGGCCATCAAGGCCATTCGAGAAGCTTTGAAAGTCGTAGAAGCGCGTGGCGTGAATTTGAAGCTTTACCAAGCAGAACTATTGCCATACAAAATTCCCGCTTGGATAGCCGGCAAGGCCATGAAAGTCATGTTTGCGAAAAATGAGCTGACCCGAAAAATTATGACTTTGCACAATGATAAACAGGACATCTTCTATTGTTGTCAAAGTGTTTATCAGACCGGTCAGGTGTTAGGTGTGAAGATGCCTATTCTGGAAGCAAATATGAAGGGCATTTCGATTTAGGAGTTTTTTATGATACAACTCATTGTCAACGCATTTGTCGAAAAAGAGAAGACTGGAGCAGTCGTCGAAGTCTTGTATGCTAGTAGTGATCACGAAAAGGTGAAAGCTAAGTATGAAGAGTTGCTTGCTCAATATCCTGAAAACTATTTAGCCATCTATGATATACCGTTAGATACGGATTTGAATACACTCGATCACTATCCATCTGTGTGGATTGGGAAAGAAGAATTTGAATAAAGTGATTGCCGCTTGCTAACTGATGTGAAACATCAAAAGAAAGGAAAATAAAACAATGATCAACCGTTACTCTCGCCCTGAGATGGCGAACATTTGGACTGAAGAAAATAAATACCGTGCTTGGCTTGAGGTGGAAATCTTAGCTGACGAAGCATGGGCTGAGTTAGGGGAAATCCCTAAGGAAGATGTAGCTTTGATTCGTGAAAAAGCGGACTTTGACATCGACCGTATCTTGGAAATCGAGCAAGAGACTCGCCACGATGTGGTGGCTTTCACGCGTGCGGTTTCTGAGACTCTTGGTGAAGAGCGCAAGTGGGTTCACTATGGGTTGACTTCTACCGACGTGGTGGATACTGCCTACGGTTACCTCTACAAACAAGCCAACGACATCATCCGCAAGGACCTTGAAAACTTCCTCAACATCATTGCTGACAAAGCGAAAGAGCACAAGTTCACCATCATGATGGGGCGTACCCACGGTGTTCACGCTGAGCCTACAACTTTTGGTCTTAAATTGGCAACTTGGTACAGCGAAATGAAGCGCAACATCGAGCGTTTCGAGCATGCGGCTGCTGGTGTGGAAGCTGGTAAGATTTCTGGTGCGGTCGGTAACTTTGCTAACATCCCACCATTTGTTGAAAAATACGTCTGCGACAAATTGGGTATCCGTGCCCAAGAAATCTCTACACAGGTTCTTCCTCGTGACCTTCACGCTGAGTACTTTGCAGTTCTTGCGAGCATCGCAACTTCTATCGAGCGTATGGCGACTGAAATTCGTGGTCTTCAAAAATCAGAACAACGTGAAGTGGAAGAGTTCTTTGCCAAAGGTCAAAAAGGATCTTCAGCAATGCCTCACAAACGCAACCCTATCGGTTCTGAAAATATGACTGGTCTTGCACGTGTTATCCGTGGTCACATGGTAACAGCTTATGAAAATGTGTCACTCTGGCACGAACGTGATATCTCTCATTCATCAGCTGAGCGTATCATCGCACCAGACACAACCATTTTGATTGACTACATGCTCAACCGTTTCGGAAACATCGTTAAGAACTTGACAGTCTTTCCAGAAAACATGATCCGCAACATGAACTCTACATTTGGTTTGATCTTCAGCCAACGTGCCATGCTTGCTTTGATTGAAAAAGGTATGACGCGTGAGCAAGCTTACGACCTTGTTCAACCAAAGACTGCCCAATCATGGGATAACCAAGTAGACTTTAAACCACTTCTTGAAGCTGATCCAGAAGTGACTTCACGCCTCACTCAAGAAGAAATCGACGAAATTTTTAACCCAACTTACTATACCAAACGTGTGGATGACATCTTCGAACGCATCGGTTTGGGTGACTAACAATAAAACAAAAAAGCGAGACTTTGAACTGACCCCAAAAAGTTAGACAATTAATTTATCCAAAGGATTTAGTTCTGTATTGCACAGGACTGAGTCCTTTTAGTTTTACCTTAATTCGTTTGTTGTTGTAGTAATCAATATAGTCTACAATCGCTTGTTCCAATTGCTTAAGCGACTGAAACGACTTCTCATAACCGTAAAACATTTCCGATTTCAGAATCCCAAAGAAGGACTCCATAATACCGTTGTCTGGACTGTTACCCTTACGTGACATAGATGCTCGAATTCCCTTACTCTCTAAAAACCTGTGATAAAAATCGTGTTGATATTGCCATCCTTGATCACTATGGAGAATAGTATTTGTGTAATGTTCCTCACTGAAGGCCTGGTTTAACATAGCTTTCACTTGTTCTAAGTTTGGTGAAGTTGAAAGATTATAGGCGATAATTTCGCTATTAAAGCCATCTAAAACTGGTGATAAGTAAAGCTTTTGAGTACTTGCTGGAATGGCAAATTCTGTCACATCTGTGTAGCACTTTTCCATTGGTTTGGCTGCTTCAAATTGGCGTTGAATAAGGTTATCTGCTTTCTTACCAATCTCTCCTTGGTAAGAAGAATACTTCCGTTTACGACGAATTCGAGCACTTAAACCAAGGAC